>JAQWQB010000080.1 GCA_029245065.1 Flavobacteriales bacterium
GCTAATGGCGCCCACCAATCGATTGCGTTGAAAGCAGAATCCAAGCGATCAAAGTACGCGTCACTTCCCAAATACGCTTCAATACTATCGGAATTTTGAATGAAATCAAGCTCTTTTTCATTCAATTGAATTGGACGAATATCTTCCCAGTATGAGCTATCTCTTTCAAAAGCTTCGATATCATACTTCTGCACTTCTGCGTTGAAAAACCCCGGCTTCATCGGTTGATTTACAACGAAGTTTTCTTGAAGCATTTCAACCTTTCCAAGCACTTTATCGGGCCCATCCTTGATGGTGTATGTAATTTCTCTTCGCACCGGAACAAAGACTCCTGGTTCTGCTTCGTTGTAGTTTTGAATGATTCGAAATCGCTCACAGAAAAGCATGGAATAAGGATCAATTTCCAAGTCTACTCCGTGCAACGCGTACGATTCACTTTCAATGAAAATGACCCCTTGAAACAAAGAAGAGGAGACGAAAAGTGGAGTCACACCTATTTCATAAATGAGCTTACCATCTTCATAAAAGCTTCCGAGGTAATCGTATTTGTAGCTCAACGCTGATTGATTGGCAATGGGACTCATCAGCGGTTTTGGCACCTGTCCTTCGAAAGAAATCAGGTTGTCGTAAAAATCGAAATCGCCATTTTGAACGATGGTATAAATCAAATAAGGATTCGTAGCTCGGTCTGGGAGAGGAGCAATGTCGTTGTCATCGATTTCGAAACTGACCGACAACGATTTCCCTAAGTAAGGCACCGTCCGTGCTTCTGCATCTCGTTGGGCGAAGATAATTTCCTTGTACTTGCTTTGCCTTTTGTAGTGGAGTTTTCCAACGGTTTCAGTCAATATCAGATTTTGCTTGGTGAGGTTACTGGTCTCGGAAGGATCGTCTATGGCCGCAAGTGAAGTATCTGGAAACTCCCTTTCGATGGTGACTTTAACATATTCATCAGAGGAATACGACTCTAGATTTCGCTTGAAAGTACCTCTTGCATCTCTCACTTTCGACATAATCTCCTTCGCCCTATCCTTGGTGTCACCAACTACTTCGGCAGCCATCAAGTCTGTCGCTGTTTTCGTCAACTGAACATCAACGGTCACTTTTGCTCCTGAAATTTTGACAGGAGCTTCTTTCGTCTCAAACCCCAAAAAACGAACTACTAAGACATGATTTCCTTCAGCTAATCGAATTTGGTACTCGCCTTTTTGATTGGTTGCTACACCATAAGTGCTGTTTTCTAGATAAACACTAGCGTAAGGGAGAGGATTTCCTTCATGGTCAGTTACTTTTCCATTGAGAAGTTGAGCAGTGATTAGGTTGGAAAATAATACAGCTAGTATGGTTAGTAGGACGCGCATGTTTCTGTGACGGTTAGCTCACATGGTAAGTTACACTGAAAGATGATGTTACTCTCAGACCGAATATAGGCCAATTGAACTAGTTACTCCACCACAAAAGGGTTCGAAAAGCGCACATCATGCAATACTTGTTGGTCTGTAAGCGTTTTCAACAAAACGAGAAGTGCTGCTTTGCACCAATAAGCCCATTCTTCTGCCTATTGAAATCTTAGCGGTGCAGCACGGAAAACACTTTACCATTGAAATAGTATAGTCCATCGGCCAAGTCATCCACTGAAACAATCACCTTGGACTCATTGATATGAAGCCATTTGCAAATCGCTCCAGTACTGTTCACAATGGGTACTGTGCTACCTATGATTCTCTGTGGACAGAAGATCGTTAGGTGAGACGACACAGGATTAGGGTACATCACAACTTGTTGTAATATTTCTTCAACCCCAACAGGACAGCTGACTTCTTCCAACAAAACTTGACAGCCGTTGAAGTCTGTCACATGCAAATTGTAAATACCCTCATCCCCACTAAAATCTTCATTTTGAAAGCCATTAGACCATATCCATTGATATGGAGGAGTTCCTCCGAAGGTTGAAATATCAACGGCCATTTGCCCATCATTACAAGCTATATTTTCAATAACTAGTTCAAGTTCGTTAGGCTGAAAAATCTCGAACTCAATCTCCGCTTCGCAGCCATTTTGATCTGTAACCAGTAACGCATAACTACCTACCAAAAGGCCATCGGGGTCTTCTCCTTCCCAGTCGAAATTATACGGCGCAACCCCACCTGAAACCATGGCTTCGGCACTACCTGTTGCTTCGCCGAAGCACAATGCTGATTCCGTTATCACTTCACCTTGCAAAGGATCTGGTTGTTGTAAGGCTACGGCAGATGTGAATACGCAACCAGTAACAGTGATGAGCTCACAATCGTGGTTTCCTGCAGCCAAAGAATCTGCTTCAATCCCCTGCTGACCGTCTGACCAATACACGTCAACTCCATCGTCTTCTATATCCAGGGAAATGGAACCATCTTCAGATTCGAAACAAAGCGGGTGTACTATTTCTACAGTATACTGCGGCAACTCCTCGAAACTCACATTGACTTCATTCGAAGTGGCTGTGAAACCGAAAATATTGGTTACTGTGAGTGATACTTCCCCTTCTTCGTGCACCCAAAGTTGATTTAGATTTGAACCACTCATCCATTCCAACATTCCATCTTCGCCCAAGAACTCAAATGAAATACTGTCGCCTTCACAAATCACCATGTCTTGATCTGGAACTATTTGGCACGAAAAAGTTTGTCCTTCAACAAGTTCAATTGACTGTCCTGATTGGATATTGTACAACTGATCAACAAAGCCAGAAGGCCATTCTACCGATAAACTATCTGCGTAAAGTGCATTTCCTAAACCAAAAATGAGGGTATTCGAGTTTTGCCCGAGGTAGTTTTCTCCACAGTACAATTGCTTCCTTTGAGTAGTTCCATCAACCCACGTGGTAACCACTGCGCCTATTCCCTGGCTGTTTGACACCGACCCTTCTAAATGCAATTTAATCCACTGCTCCCCTGCTTGATTGCTGGTCCAAACTGCGGCATCTTGTGGTGCGAAATTATTCACGGCAATGTCTGGCCTTCCGTCGTTATTCCAATCCATTGTTGCCACTGAATAACTATCATTCATATCAAAGAAGAAAGTTGAAGTTGCCTGATTGGTAAAAAATTCTGAGCCGTTGTTTCTTAGGAATGGATTTGGCAATTGCGGACTCAAGTAATTGTTCTCGCAGACATACAGGTCTAAATCCATGTCCAAATCGGCATCGAACCAAGCAGCACCCCATGTTAACATGCTCAACGTTACATTCGCATCGCTCGCAATATCTTCAAAGGAAGTTCCATTGTTCTTTAGCAAAGCGCAATGACCAATAGATGTATTGGTGATAAAAATATCTGACCAACCGTCGTTGTTGAAATCGCCAACGGATGCCGTCATAGCGTCCATTTCAGTAACAGCTGCGTTCCATTCTTCAGCAGATTCTGTAAACGTTCCATCAGCATTGTTTAGGTAGAGTCGGTTGGGGTGTTCGAGGTCGTTGATGACATACAGATCTGGCCATAGATCGTTGTTGAAGTCTGCCCAGATGGATTGAAATGAGAGACTTATTCCATCGGAAACATTGGCCTCTAGCGTCACATCGGTGAAGGTTCCATCCCCATTGTTTTGATACAAATGGTTGTGCCAATCATAAGCATCTTCGTCCAAGTAAGTGTATATGTACGTGCATTCAAATAAATCAAGATCGCCATCCCGGTCATAATCTGCCCATGAACAACCGAAGGAAGAGACGTTGGTAAGGGGCAAACCAGACTCAAATGTCACATTATTGAAGGTGCCATTGTCATTTCGGTACAGCTTATTCGGGTGCAACGATTGGGTAAAGTAGAAGTCGAGATCGCCATCGTTGTCGTAATCTAGCCAGATAGGATGCTTCGTGTTATCGTCTACTTCAAAACCAAAATCTACGAGTTGCGCGAGACCATTTACATTTCTGTAAGTGACAATTTGATCATCTGTGGCGAAGGTCAGGTCGTCTGCTCCATCTTGATTAAAGTCAACACATGAAGTACCAGCCCCGTGTTCGTTGTTGTCGTTCACAGCGGTAATTCCCAATTGCTGGGCAATGTTGTTGTAAGATTGAGCATGAACGACAGTACCTACAATGAGCAGAAGCCCAATGACGGTGTAGCGAGTCATGATTAAGGTTTATGACCTTGAAAGTAAGAAATTTACGGGAGAGATTTCCGTTAATCTTTGACAGGGCGGTTTTCGACACGAGTGAATTTGATCCAACCCAGCTCTACTTTCACCTCGGTGGAAACGGTCTCCTTCTCATCAGAACCAATGTTAAGACGCGTTCCGAGTTCTTTCGTAAGCTTCCCGCCTACATATCCCATGACATCCCAAAATCCGGTGACTTTTTCTGTTTGCACGGGTTCATTCGTGGCTGTAGAATCTGAAGCAGCAGTTTGTGCTTGCGCAGCGCATGTGCACACAACTAGAGCAATCAAAATCAGCAGTTTCTTCATGGTGGTCTTATTCAAGACGATTAAAGATATAGGTACGTTACAGAAAAGGGAGAAGTCTCTTGCATCTTTTGAGGCAACGAGGAATTTTTTCATTCAAAATCCTATATTCACCGTGTGAGTTAAAAAGCTACACATTGTTTGAATTGTGGCTCTCCATTGAGAGCACAGGACCAGTACTGTTCTCATTGTGGACAAGAAACCCGCAATACGACGGAGTCTTTTGGTGAGTTCCTCAAGCATTTTTTAAGTGACTATTTCACCTTTGACAGTAAAATTCTTCGAAGTTTCAAACCGTTGCTATTCCGTCCCGGGTTTTTGACCAACGAATTTCTTCAAGGAAAGCGGGTAACATACATTCCGCCATTACGGATGTACATTTTCATTTCGATTGTGTTCTTTCTTGCCTTGTCTTTGTTGGGTGGTAACGAAAACGAACTTGCTTCTGAACAAGCCTTTTGGGATCAATTTTTTGGGGCCTATTTACCCAAAGTATTCTTTATCCTTCTACCTATTTTCGCCTTCTTGCTTTGGCTTCTTTACATCCGTCGTAAATCGTCTTTTATTAGGCATTTCGTTTTCGCCCTGCATTTTCACAGTTTTCTGTTCATCGTAACCCTCTTCTACCTCCTCTTGAGTGAGCTCTTGGCTCAGTTCAATTTGATTGGAATCAACCAAGTTGTTTCGTCCATATTGGTTCTTGTCTTCATGGTTTATCTTTTCTTCGGAATGCGCACAAGTTATAGTCAGGGAATAGGGAAAACACTTCTTAAATTCTTTCTTTTAATACTTTCATACGGAGGGGTTCTATTCTTATTCACCGCTGCTACACTTCTTTTCTTGAGCCAGTCTTGAGATCCAAAAAGAGTGGTTTCAAGGGATCCATCTTGATTGCTTAAATTCGCTGCACCAAAAGCCAATTATGAGTACTGTCAAGATCGGAGTTATACGCGAAGGGAAGAACCCACCAGATAAACGAGTTCCATTATCACCTCAGCAATGTTTGGATGCAATGAATGCCTACCCAAACTTGGAGATTGTTGTACAACCTAGCCCTATCCGTAAATTTCGCGACAAGGAATATTCCGCTCTTGGTATCCGATTGGAGGAAGATTTGAGTGGGTGTGACATTCTCATTGGGGTGAAGGAAGTTCCAATGGACATGCTGATTCCCAATAAGACGTACCTCTTCTTCTCTCATACGTTTAAGTTACAGCCTTACAACGCTAAATTGCTCAAGACGGTGCTCGACAAGAAAATTCGTTTGATTGATTACGAAGTGCTTAAGGCGAAAGGCAAACGCCTCATTGGTTTTGGAAGGTATGCCGGAATCGTTGGCTGCTACAATGGGTTTCGAACCTTTGGAATTAAGCATGGGCTCTATCAATTGAAGCCAGCCAACCAGTGCGAAGACCGAAAGGAAATGGAGGCTGAATTGGACAAGGTGCAACTACCTGGCAATGCTAAAATTGTTCTCACTGGTTTTGGACGAGTTGGACATGGAGCGCGCGAGATTATATCGCTTCTACCAATCGAAGAGGTATCGAAAGAAGCTTTTGCGGAACATGAGTTTGAACACCCTGTTTTCACCCACCTCAATACTGAAGACTACAACGAACGCGTTGCTGATCAAGGCTTCGATAAAAAAGAGTTTTACGCTGGCGAAGGCGAATATAGAAGCAGCTTTGATCGCTATTCATCGCAAGCCGACATGTACATTGCCTGTCATTATTGGTCAGAAGGATCTCCTTTCATTTTCACACGAGAGGACATGAAAAAGGACGATTGGCGCATCAGTACTGTTGCAGACATTAGTTGCGACATCGATGGACCAGTTGCCTGTACCATTCGTCCGTCTACGATTGCAGACCCGATTTACGGATATGACCCTACTTCTGAGACTGAAACGGTTTTCACTTCTCCTACAGCAATTGCAGTTATGGCCGTTGATAACCTTCCATGTGAATTGCCTAAAGATGCGAGTGAAGACTTTGGAAACGAATTGACAACTCACATTTTACCGTTATTGGTGAACGGGGATCAGGATGACATTCTTGAAAAAGCATCGGAAACCACCTTGGAAGGAGAACTAGGACAGCACTTTAAGTACCTTGAAGACTACGTAGCGAACGCTTAAGTCTACTGGGGAATAAACCGGTAAGTGATGGTTCCTGGTGAACTCTTTGGAGCATCAGATTTGATGAAAAAAACCGACTTTTTCGCACTTGAAAGTGCCTCTTCAAGAAGGCAAGAAGATGATATGGAAGAAACACTTTCATTGATTTCAGCCGAAGCAACTTGACCACTAGGGCTTACCAAAATGGCCACAACGACCACTCCGCCGTCTTTGCATTTGTAGCCTGGAACATCAATTTTTCGCGCCTCTCTACCTGGAACATCGTATTCAGCTGTTACACTGCCATTGTATGATTTACCATAGTATTCGTACGACTCAGTTGGAATTCTTGGGTCGTCTGTATCGGTGGGAGACGTTTGAGTAGTATCTTGGTTTGCCTCTCTTTTTCGTCGTTCTTCCTCCAACGCTTCCTGAACACGTTTTTCGTAATCCTTCAGATCTTCATCTACCCCACGCTCCATATCTTTTAGCTGACTACTCGAGAAGCTTCTTCGTTCATTTGATCTTTCGGTGTTGGCATCAGCAGTGAGGTTGGCAATTTGCTTTTCAATGCGTTCTGCCATGACTTCTTCCAACGACTTCTCTTCAAGTTCTTCAACTTCTGTGGTAAAATCTACTTCAATGTATTCGTCGGTATCTGCAGGAGAATAGATGGGCGTGAATGTCATTGCCAACAGGACAATTACATGAATAGCCAGTGCTCCAATGATACCAATGTATATGTATTGATTGCTCTTCACGTCTTATTTAACGCATCAATTATGCCGAATTAATTCAAGCGTTGTACACTTCCTGAACCGTTTACCGACTGTTCGATTTCTTGTGGATTCCCAGCATATTTTACGGACCCACTTCCACTAAGTTCTATTCCAAGCACATCCGAAACACTTACGGAAACATTTCCGCTTCCGTCATTGCTGACTTCAACTTGAGAAGCTCTTGTTTCAAGGGTATTTACCTCTCCACTGCCGTCCAACAAGATTTCCAACTCTTGCGTTTCTCCCAACAATCGAATATCGCCTGAACCATCATTTTCAACTTTCACCAATGGAGCTTTCACTTTGATGGTCATATCTCCTGATCCATCTCCTTGAATTTTCATGCGATCTGCTTTGAGCGTATTCGCTGTTTTGATAGAGCCTGAGCCTTCATTCACAATCTTCGTCACACCATTGGTGATGATCTCAATTCTCACTGGTGTAGAAGGAGAAATATTTTCGGTAGACTCTACAATTAGGCGCGACCCTTCCACCCGAGTTGAAATAAATGGAAGCAGGTTCTCTTGCGCGTTGACAACAACCTTGTTTTGGTCTGAAAGTAGCGCTTGACGAACGGTTACATCAAAAGAAGAGTTCAAGTAAATGACATCATAATCTTCTACCGTTCTTCTTTCATCAATTGGGTTTCCAACCCCTTCTATGCTATTTCCACAACCAGCGAAAAGTGAAATAGCTAAAAATGCAATTGCAAGATGTTTCATGTACCAAAGGTAACAGTGTTCTTGGATTTATATCGGCTACTCGCTTACAATATGACCTTGAAAGAGTGTAACAAACTTGTTAATGAGACGTTAAACTCCCATTAACAATTGCTGCTTGGACAAATTTTAAGTACTTTGAGCACTGTATTATTCAAGAAATTTAAACCGATGAAAAAACTGATCATGATTTTTAGCCTTGTAGCGTTCTTCGCAACTGCTGCTACGGCTCAAACAACTGCTGAAGACAGCAAAGATAAAAAGGCAAAAACAGAGCAAGCTGATAAGAAGGCTGACAAGAAGTCTTGTGAAAAGTCTTGCGATAAGAGCAAAGCATCTGCATCTAAAGATGGAAAGGCTTGTTGTTCTGGTGACAAAGCATCTGCTTCTAAAGACGGAAAAGCTTGTTGCGATAAGAGCAAAGGAGAATCTTGCGATAAGTCAAAAGGTGATGCGAAGGCTGAAGCGAAAGCGAAAGGAAAAGCAACACGCTCTGAAGCAAAGAAAACTGCTAAAGAGAAAAGCGCAACTAATTCTGGGCTTGGAGCTAAGAAATAAGAACTTCGGTTCAACAAAAAAGGCCTACTCATTGCGAGTGGGCCTTTTTTTTGTGTCTTTATTTCGCTGATCAATTAGCTGTCTTGAACATCTTTTCTTCTGCCATTTGAGCCACTTGTTCGCCAATTGCTAACGAAGCTGTAGCTGCAGGACTAGGCGCATTCAAAACGTGAATACTGTGGTCAGTATACTCAATTCTGAAATCGTCTCGTGTATCACCATCTGTTCGCAAAAGAAGAGCTCTTACCCCTGCCCTTCCTGGGTGAATATCATCCATGGTCAGTGAAGGCAGCATTCGTTGCAAGGTTTTCAAGAAAAGCTTCTTTGAAAATGCTCTTCGGTACTCATTGATTCCGAAGCTGATGTTATTCATAAACAGCTTCCACGTTCCACCATAACTGAGGGCATCCATGGTATCATTTAAATCGAAGTCCGTTTTTCCGTACCCTTCACGCTTAAAGGTAAACACTGCATTCGGCCCACATTCAATCTCTCCATCTACCATTCTTGTGAAATGAACTCCTAAAAAGGGGAAGTCTGGGTTCGGTACTGGATAAATGAGGTGTCGAACTTTGTGCTTGGCTTGTTCGGTGAGTTCATAGTAATCTCCTCGAAAGCCAACAATCTTCTCCTTGAGTTGAACGCCGTCTTTTTTGGCTAGGCGATCTGCCTGCAATCCACCACAGAAGATCACGTATTTCGAACGGTAAAGATTTTTAGATGTCTTAATGATCGACTGTCCCATGCTTCTTTCGATGCCGGTTACCTCTTCGCCAAGAACAACCCGAGATTTCGCTTGCTTAGAGGTGGCAATTTCAGCCATCTTTTCAGTCGCTCCACGGAAGTCAATGATTCCGGTACATGCCACATGAATTCCGCCAATGCTTTCACAAAATGGTTCAATTTCCTTCACCTCCTCAGCAGAAAGTTTGGTCATGCCTTCAATTCCGTTTTCCAATCCGGTATTGAAGATTTTATCCATGTTAGGCATTTCTTTGGGGTCGGTAGCGGCAATAATTTTTCCGCAAACATCATGTTGGATTCGGTGCTCTTGGGCAAATTTCACCAACTCTCTACGTCCATTTACGCAGTTCTTCGCTTTCAACGAACCAGGCTTGTAGTAGATTCCACTGTGGATCACTCCACTATTATTTCCTGTTTGGTGATCTGCTAAAGCCTTTTCTTTTTCAATCAGGCAAATGGACAATTCAGGGTTTCGCTCCTGAAGTTTATACAAGGTGGCTGCACCTACTATGCCTCCACCAACAATTACGACATCAAATATCTGTTCCAAAGGTGCTAGAATTTAGTACAAAGGTAACTAAGTAAGCTGCATGTTGTTTCAATCGACGAATCCAAGTACCTTTCGAATGCGAATGAAGGACATGAATAACAAAAAGACACAAAATGCTTGGGCATTTTACGATTGGGCAAACAGTGTTTATCCGCTTGTTATTACCACCGCCATTTTCCCCATTTTCTTCAATGCTGTTACAACGGAAAAAGTAAATGGAGTGGCCGTTTCGGACAAAGTGACGTGGTTCGGACGAGAGTTCGTAAATACCGAAATCTACTCGTACATCATTGCGGCATCACTGATTGTTGTCAGCATTCTTTCACCTGTATTGTCTGGAATAGCAGATTACAGCGGGAAAAAGAAAGTCTTCATGAAGATGTTCTGTTACCTCGGTTCAATTTCGTGCGCACTGCTGTATTTCTTTAATAAGGAGCACCTTGAATTAAGTTTTATGGCGCTTTTCTTCGCCAGCATTGGCTATTGGAACAGCATTGTTTTTTACAATGCTTTTTTACCCGAAGTAGCCAAACCAGAGGACCAAGACAAACTCAGTGCGAAAGGTTATTCACTTGGGTACATAGGGAGCGTAATTCTGCTCGTTTTGATTCTCGGAATTGTCATGGGAATCAGTGATAGCTTTACCCGTTACTCATTCATTATTGTTGGGATTTGGTGGCTTGGATTCGCCCAAATCACCTTTCGAAGGCTGCCTGAGAATAACAACGGACGTAAGTCTGAAGGCAAACTCTGGAAGAAAGGGTTCCAGGAATTAAAACAAGTTCAAAAGCAAGTCAGTGGTTTGAAGGGACTTCGCCGTTACCTGTTCGCCTTCTTTGTTTTCAGTATGGCCGTGCAAACCATTATGACAATGGCTCAATTTTTTGGGATGAAGGAAGTTTTTTCTTGGTCTGAAGCCAGCGTTGGTGGTATGGGTATGTTCCCCGTTTTGATGGTGAAAGAAACAGGGCTATCAACGGCTCAGTTAATTATAGCCATCATCCTAGTTCAATTGATTGCTATACCTGGAGCGGTTGTGTTTTCCAGCGGGTCGAAGCGATTTGGGAATGTCACCATGTTGGCGATTGCGCTCTTGAGTTGGATTGCCGTGTGCATATTTGCCTTCGCCATAGTAGATACCCCTCTTGAATTTTACATTGCGGCAGGTTGGATTGGTTTTATGATGGGCGGAACACAATCGCTCAGTAGGTCTACCTATTCGAAAATGCTTCCTGACACCAAGGATACAGCCTCCTTCTTTAGCTATTATGATGTGCTGGAAAAAATTGGGATGGTAATTGGAATGCTTGCCTTTGGATACATTGAAGGAGTAACTGGCTCAATGCGAAATTCTGTTCTGTCCTTGATTGTCTTTTTCGCCCTTGGACTTGTTCTTTTACTGATGGTTCCACGAAAAGGATCCATTGCTTCTCAGTCTACTTGAACAAATTTCTTTTCTAGTACAGCAAACTCTACGCGTCTGTTTTGCGCTCTTCCTTCGGCTGAACCATTTTCAGTGAGCGGTTTTTCACTGCCGAAGTAATTAACCACCAGCCTCGACGGATCAACCCCTTTGAACTTGAGGTATTCTACTACCGCTTTCGCGCGTTCTTCTGAAAGCTCCACGTTGTAGCCTTCACGGCCAACAATATCTGTATGTCCGTTCACTTGAACGAATAGGTATTTATTCTTTCGTAAAAGGCTTGCTACCAGCTCTAGGTTCGTTTTAGCGGTTTCATTCAAGGAACTTTGATCGAAATCGAAATACACGTTGTCAATTTGAATTTCGTTGGTTTCACTCAACTGAAGGGGCGGGTCATGCACGCCCGCTCGAATTTCATCATTCAAACAACTGCATTCGCTTCTGCTAGCTACAGAAGTCACCACGAGGTCGTCAATATATAAATAGGCCCAATCACTTGCTCCAGATATCCCTTCTACTTCGGTGCGCAACAACTTGCTTATTTGGTGGTCAGGTAAGAAGTTTCCAATCGTGATGTATTCCTCCCCTCCTGTTGCTGTGAAGGTATCAGACACCTTAATCCAAGTGTCAGCATTGTCTAAGATGTGAAGCCTTGGATTTGAGAATTGAGGTTTTCCATCAATCAATCCTTGATTACGTGCATTGATGGCTGTTTTACTGAACTGTACTCCCAACCCATCGGTGACATATACGGCCATATCAGCGCATGAAAGCCAAAATTCAACGCAGATTGTTTCTCCCGCTCCCAACTTTCGCTTGAGTTTTGACTGGAGGTACTCACGGTAATTCTTTTTGGTGCTTGTATAGGTTACGAGTCCGATGTATCCTTCACCATCTAAGGCCTTCTGCTCCCCAACCATGTTTTTTGGAACGCCGGCTTTACCCGTTGTACAACCATGAAAATGGTCAGGTGTAGCGGTGTTTGGCTGCTTCCATAGTTTGACCGTTTTCAAGGTCTGCATGTTGTATGAAGTAGGACAATACGGCTTGTCTTCAAAGCTTCCATTGTGCACCAAGTTTTGTCCGAAACCAGCGATGGTCGACCACACTATAAAGAATGCACAGAGGGATACTTTCATGCGAAATCAAATTTTGGAATAATACTGATGGAAACAACTTAACGCCCCTCTTTCTATTAACAGAACGCTATTCAAGTAACGTCTTAAACGGGCGTTTCGTATAAAGAAAACGGGCTATCCATACGTATGAATAGCCCGTTTCAAAACTGTTTTAGATTACTTTCTAATCTTGAAGACTACACGTCTGTTCTGCGCTCGGCTCAAATCTGTTGGCCTCGTATTGGCTGGATCAGAATTTGATTTTGAGAGCGGAATCAACCTAGATTCATCAATTCCTTTAGAAACCAAGTATCTAACGAGCTGGTCAGCACGTTGCTGTCCCATGTCGCGGTACCTTGGATTGATCTTTTCTTCGTCAAACTCGTCGTTGTCGCAATGACCGATTACTTCAAGTTTCCAAGAAGGGTTCTCGTTCATAATGGTAACAATTTGCTCTAGAGTTGTTTGTCCGGCTCCAGTAATATTCTTCTTCTGGAAAGCATAGTAAACGGCAGAAACACCAACATTTTGTTCTGATGTCATGCTAGCTCCGATTACGGTAGACTGACCATAGATCAAGTCTGGCTCCAAAGCGGCAGCAGGGTCACAAGCACATTGAGACTTAGCTTCTACTGGGTAAACTTTCACGTCATCTAGGAAGTAGTAAGCGTCATATGACTGAGCACCTGTTACGCCTCGAGGACGTTTCATTTTTTCCGTTTGAAGTTTTGAATCTGATCCAAAACAACCAATGATCATGTACTCTTCGTTTCCAGTTGCAATGTAAGTTCCACAGATAGTTTCCCATCCGTCTTGCATCATGTAAGGTTTGTTACTCTTTTGCTTGATGCTGATTTCATTGAGGTCTTTCACCATTGAACCCGTGTTCGGCTGAACAACTTTACGGTCTCCGAAAAGAGCACCGATGTAGTTTACACCAAACTTTGAAAGGTCAGAAAGGCTTACTTTGAACTCGACGCAATACATCTGGTTCTTTTCCATTTCTTCTTTTAACTCTACCGCCATGTAAGATCTTGTCTTTTTGGCATCTTTGGAGTAAGCTCTAAATCCTGCGTAAACATCGCCAGAAGCCGCTTCCTGAATTCCGTAGTTGTTTTTAGGAACTCCCACTTTTTCAGATTTAATTCCTTCTGCGAACAAATCACAAGGTGCCTTGGTAGCGTTGTACCAACTTTCACAAAGGTCTTGCATCATTCCAGGCTTCTTGAGCGTGCGGGTCTCAGACAATTCAAAATCCCCATTTGGAACTAGGTTATCATCCCCTTCTTCTTCTGTTTCGTCCTGTGCGAAGGCAAAGCTTGTAGCCATTGCCATGAAGAACATCAACATTAATCGCTTGGTAATCATTTCCATTCTTTTACTGTTTCAATAAACGTTTTAACTTTTTCCGGATCTATATCTGGATAAACGCCGTGGCCCAAGTTAGCAATATGCTGTTGGCCTCCAAAATGCTTAAGCATCTCTTTTGTGCGTTTTCTTATTTCGTCATGTGATCCGTACAAAACACTTGGGTCTAAATTCCCTTGTAGTGTTTTGTCATTTCCTACTATTTCACGTGCGGTTTGTGGATGAATATTCCAATCAAGGCCGATGGTGTCACAATTTAAGGTGGCAAGGTCCTTCAGAAAGTGGTTTCCTCCCTTTGCAAAAACAGTGAGTGGCACTTCATTGATTTCGTCACAGATTCTTTTCATACATGGCATCGCGAATTCCATGTACAAGTCACGGCTTAGAATACCTGCCCAGCTATCAAATACCTGAACCAGATCTACTCCCGCTTTTATCTGTGCTTTCAAATATACAATGGTCGCATCTGTAATCATAGTAAGCAAGGTCCGTGCCATTTCAGGTTCTTCCCACAGCATGCGCCTTGCACCAGCCCATGCTTTGCTCCCTTTTCCTTCTATCATGTAGCAGAATATGGTCCAGGGAGCTCCCGCAAATCCAATTAATGGAACGCGGCCGTTCAATTCTTTTTTCGTCAAGCGAATCGCGTCCATCACGTACTTCAAATCTTCTTCGGGCTCCACTGTATGAAGACGTTGAAGATCACTTTCACGATTGATGGTCTCTGGAAAGAACGGTCCTTGTTTTTCAATCAGCTCATATGGAAGCCCCATTGCCTCGGGAACTACCAAAATATCTGAGAAGATAATGGCTGCATCCACACCGAGTAAATCTACTGGCTGAATGGTTACTTCACAGGCTTTTTCAGGGGTTTGAACCAATTCAACAAAACCACTCAGTTTTGCACGAACAGCTCGATATTCAGGAAGGATTCTTCCAGCTTGACGCATCAGCCATACCGGTGGCCTTTCGACTTGTTCACCTCTGGCCGCACGCAGTAAAAGGTCATTTTGCATATTCATCCTACAAACTTAGGGTACTTTCAGTTCATAAGCCCAAAAAGAAACTCACGAAGTTGATCCGCATCGCTAGTTGTGCTCGGTTCAATTCCTTTCAACCTACGGTCCATTTGCCTCATCTCAGTGAAGGCTTGCATAACGCGTTGCACCGGATAATTCGCCCCAGCTGCTTTGAATTCAGGAATTGCGGCAAAAGAAAGTCTCATAGCAGACGCTAATCCCCTGTTGCTTTTATCTGGAGTGCTATGATAAATAAGCAGTTTAGTGAAGAAAGTAATCAGGAAACCCAAGACCATATTGATGTTATTGTCCTTCGGATTCGCTTCGAAGTACTTGATGATCATGGCCGTTTTCTTGTAATCTTTGACACAGATGGCACGTTGCAACTCGAAGACATTGTAATCCTTGCTAATCCCGATGTACTTTTCAATATGCTCTGGTAAGATTTCTACGTTTGACCCAACGGTAAACTGAAGTTTCTCAATGGCATGTTGCACTTTACCTAGATCACTCCCGAGGTATTCTGCAATGAGTTGAGACGATGTTGGCGCCAGCGTCACTCCCAAATCCTTCGCCCTCGAAACAATCCAACTTGGCATTTCATCGGCGCGCAATTTATCGGAATTAAAAACAACTCCATGGGTATCAAACCCTTTGTAAATTCGGGTATTTGAAGCTACTTTCTTGTATTTATGGGCGAACACTAGCACGGTTGAATTTTGAGGAGACTCCAAGTATTTCAACAGGTACTCTCGGTCAGCTTCTCTTCGCCAACCATCAAGGTCTTGTGCTTCTTTTACGACGATGAGTTGACGTTCAGCCATCATCGGAAATCGTTGGGCTGCAGAAACAATCTGGTCGAATGAAGAGTCTGCTCCATACACGACCGTCATGTTGAAGTCACGTTCATGTTCCTCCAATACATTCTTTTCGAAATCGTCTACCAACTCATCAATGAACCAGGGCTCTTCACCTTGAATAAGGTAAATCGGGCCAAAGTCTTTGTTCCGAAGTCGATTTCTTAATTCAACAAAACCTATTGTATTCGCTTTTTTCGCCATGTCAGGTTAATCCCATCTGAGGTGCCTAATTGATCTTCCTTCATTTTGAAGTTCTTCCAAGGCCTTGATTCCAATTTGGAGATGCAAATCAACAAAATTGCGTGTGATTTTCTGGTCGCTTTCTTCAGTTTTTACTCCATCTGGCACCATTGGCTGATCACTCACGAGTAGCATGGCCCCTACCGATATCTTATTGGCGAAACCAACTGTAAATAGGGTAGCCGTTTCCATGTCGATGGCCATGGCTCTAATTTCCCGCAGGTATTCTTTGAAATCTTCGTCATGCTCCCAAACCCTTCTGTTGGTGGTATAAACAGTTCCTGTCCAATAGTCTATTTTGAAATCCCGAATGGTAGAACTCATGGCACGCTGAAGGGCGAAACTTGGCAAAGCGGGTACTTCTGGTGGAAAATAATCATCGGAAGCACCTTCTCCTCTAATTCCAGCAATTGGAATAATGATATCTCCCAATTTGTTCTTTCTTTTCAATCCGCCACATTTCCCAAGGAACAAGGCTGCTTTGGGCTGAATGGCAGAAAGCAGGTCCATGATGGTAGCTGCATTTGCACTTCCCATTCCGAAGTTAATAATGGTAATATTGTCTGCGGTAGCGCTTGGCATTGATTTACCCACTCCATCGATCTCTACTCCTTTCCATTCTGCAAATTTGTGGACGTAATTATTGAAATTGGTCAGCAATATATACTCGCCAAAATCCTTCAACTCCACTCCTGTATACCTCGGCAGCCAATTGGCTACAATATCACTCTTCGATTCCATACCTTTCTAATTCAGTTTTGCAATGTACCTTTGGGAGGTGCAAGAACTCAATCTCCCACCATATCCGTTCAAACTTAAGGGCACTGAAACTCAAACACAAATTTTCGATGAGCTTCGGCGTAAATGGTTTGTGTGCACTCCCGAAGAATGGGTGCGCCAACATTTAGTAATGTACCTTATTCAAAACGGATATCCTAAAGGACTTATTGGGATTGAGCAACAATTGAAAGTGAATGGAATGACTCGGAGAGCAGATGTCGTAATCTACACAACAGAGCGTCAGCCTTTTCTGCTGGTAGAGTGCAAGGCTCCCGAAATCAAACTCTCCCAAAAAACATTGAACCAAGCCGTGGCCTACAACAGTGTTCTTGGCGTTCCCCATGTGATGATTTCGAATGGAATTGAGCATTTTATCATCCAGACTGATCTTGAAGGTAAGTCGCACTACTTGAGTGAATTACCAGAATTCCCTGCTTGAATCAATGATTTGGCAATTCAAAACAGTAAATTCGCGTTCGCTAAAGAAAGCTTAACATGGAATTGAAAAACATTCTTGCCATTAGTGGCAAACCAGGATTGTATAAGTTGCTGTCTAACTCTGGATCTCGACTTATTGTAGAATCTATTTCAGAAGGAAAAAAGATGCCTGTTTCTGCATCAAGCAAAATATCTGCACTAGAAGATATTGCCATCTTCACCTTTGAAGAAGACGTTCCGTTGTCGGAAGTATTTGACAACATGTTTGAAAAGAACGAAGGAAAACCAGGATTGAGTCACAAAGACAAGCCAGCAGAACTTCGTGCTGAATTATCTACCATCCTTTCAGATTTGGACCACGAAAGAGTGTATGACTCAGATTTGAAAAAATTGTTTCAATGGTACAACCTTCTGTTGGCTTCTGGTCAATTTGAAGTAGAACCAGAAGCAGTCCCTGAATAAGAAGACGAAAAAGAAGCATAACATGGGCGTAGTTCAGCGGGCATCTCGAAATTTCATCCCATCCTCTTTGAAAATTGAAAAATGGGAGGACCTTTCTTCTTTTTTCGAGGACTTACAATCAAGAAACATTGACGGTTTTGACCAATTGAAAACTTGGTTGAAAGACTTGAGCGAACTTGAAGCTGTCATTGAAGAAGATGGTGCATGGAGATACATTCGAATGACCATTGACACTACAGATGAAAAAGCTTCTGAACGGTACAAGACGTTTGTTACCGAAATACAGCCCCATCTGGCTACGGTCGGAGATGCCTTGAATAAGAAGTTAGCGCAGTCTAAAGCGGTGGATCAATTGTCTGGAGATGCTTACCGCATTTACCTCCGTGGCATTAAAAACGACATTGCTCTTTTCAAAGAAGAGAACATCGCTCTGAACACCCAACTTCAAGAGCTGGCTCAGCAATACAGTGCTTTGAATGGAAGCATGGAGATTGAGCTGAATGGAGAAACGCTCACCATGCAACAGGCTGGAGCTAAATTACAGGACCCAGACCGAACGCTTCGCGAACAGGTTTTCCGTATCATGCAGTCCACGCGATTGGAAAAGCACCAAGAGTTTGATGGTCTTTTTAATCAAATGGTTTCGCTTCGTCATGAAGTGGCGAAAAACGCTGGATTCGACAACTTCAGAGACTTCAAATTCTCTGCAATGGGGCGTTTCGACTATTCTCCCCAAGATTGCTTCAATTTTCACGAGAGCATCGAAAAGGCCATCATGCCTATCTCAAGAGGAATTGTTCAACGCCGAGCTGAACGCATGGAGTTGGAGAAACTTCGTCCATGGGATTTGAGCGTAGACCCGGAAGGAAGAGAGCCACTTAAGCCATTTGAAGGCGGGGAAGCCCTCATTCAAAAAAGCATTGCGGCTTTCGCTAACGTAGATCCATTCTTTGGAGATGTGCTTCAAACCATGAACGACCTTGCCTATTTGGATTTAGAATCGAAGCAAGGAAAAGCGCCAGGAGGCTACAACTACCCGCTCTACGAATCTGGCGTGCCGTTTATTTTCATGAACGCTGTTGGCACACCACGTGATTTGGTGACGATGATGCATGAAGGCGGACATGCCATTCATAGTGTACTGACTCATGACCTTGAATTAACCTCTTTCAAAGGCTGTCCTTCAGAAGTTGCAGAACTCGCTTCTATGAGCATGGAGTTGATTTCCATGGATCAATGGCACTTGTTTTACACGGACGCAGAAGATCTCAAACGAGCGAAGCGCGAACAGCTTGAAGACACCCTTTCTATGCTCCCATGGATTGCCATGGTTGATGCGTTTCAACATTGGATTTACACCAACCCTTCACATACGGCTGAAGAACGAAAGGAAACTTGGCAAGAGATTGAAGCGCGTTTTGGGTTCGACCAAATTGACTGGTCAGGATTAGAAGAGGGAAAATCATACCGCTGGCACAGGCAGTTGCACATTTTCGAAGTTCCGTTCTACTACATTGAGTATGGGATGGCTCAATTAGGCGCCATAGCTGTTTGGAGAAACTACAAGAAAAATCCTTCAAAAGCATTGGGAGATTTCACCGCTGCGTTGAAACTAGGGTACACGAAGAGCATTGGTGATATCTATGAAACGGCTGGCGTACGTTTTGATTTTTCTGAAGCGTACATTTCTGAATTGGCAGACTTCGTCCAAGAAGAACTATCGAAGCTAGGCTAAATCCCAGCTGCTTTTCGCATACGATCCATTACAGCTGCTCCTACACCTACTTCATCTACAGGCTCTACCACAATGTGTTGGACTTGTTGACGATCCATTTCGCGTAACAGGCTGAAAAATTCCTTCGCATAGGCATCGGCATCATTCGCCAAGAAACTCCAAGTCATGCGATCAGGATCTGGACAAACAGGTCCAATCCACCCTATTCGTGTTCCAGCGTTCATTTCCTTTTGAAGAAGAGCGAGGGTCTCCTTTTCATCAGCGGGGAGAATCGTAATTCGCGCATTTGGACTGTAATGCCTGTAACGAGTCCCGGGAGAATGGTGAACGTGATTTGAAGTTGCGTCTTCAATTCCCGGAATTACTTCATTCAATGCTTCTTTCGAAATGCTTCCTTTCCTCAAAATGATTGGCTTTCCGTGGGCAAAATCTACGACGGTTGATTCAAC
Organism: Flavobacteriales bacterium; assembly: GCA_029245065.1. Classification (GTDB taxonomy): domain Bacteria; phylum Bacteroidota; class Bacteroidia; order Flavobacteriales_D; family Sanyastnellaceae; genus JAQWQB01. The sequence goes on from JAQWQB010000080.1 coordinate 19,807, forward strand.
GCCAATAACGGTTGGTCCTCCATCAATAACCCCGGCAATCACTCCTTCTAAGTCTTCCATCACATGTTCAGCTCTGGTAGGACTTGGCTTTCCACTAAGGTTTGCACTAGGAGCTGCGAGTGGCTCACCAACGGCTTCCAACAGCGCCAGCGAGACAGGGTGATTTGGCATACGAATGGCTACCGTATCTAGGCCTCCAGTAGTAGCGTCAGGAACGAAGGCTTTCTTCGCCAAAACAATGGTCAAAGGACCTGGCCAAAATCGTTCAGCAGCGTGAAGTGCTTCTACAGGAACACCATTTGCGAGTACGTGAATTTGTTGGAAATCGTGAATATGAAGAATGAGCGGGTTGTCCGAAGGCCTTCCTTTCGCCTCATAAATTTTCGAAGCACTGGCTGGATTCAAACCAAGGCCTCCCAAACCATAAACGGTTTCAGTCGGAAAAGCGACTAACTCACCGTCCAACAGCAGAGCGGCTGCTTCATCAATCGCTTTTTGATCAATTTCATCTGGATTTATTTCGAATACGCGCGTGCTCCCCATTGCCGCAAGATACTTTAGAATTCGATGGTTAATTGCCCTTTTTGGATTTCATCTCGAACATTGAGGTTGGAAATGGTGACTCCTAATAAACGAAATGGCTGTTCTCTAGCATGTTCCCTCAACAAACCTATGGCTCCTTCAGCTATTATTTCTTCGTCGTCGATGTAGCTTTGATATGACCTACTTCTAGTGAAAGTGGTGAAATCTGCATACCGCAGTTTAATGGACAGTGTTTTTCCTTTGTATTCGCCCCCCTTCAACCTGCGAGATACCTCTTCTGCAATTTCCCTTAGCGCTATTTCTTGTTGATTTAGGTCGTCAAGATCAGTCCCGAATGTTCTTTCAGCACCAACGGACCGGCGCACTCTGTCGGGCTTGACTTCTCTGTTGTCAATTCCACGACAAATGTTGTGGTAATACGCGCCTGATTTCCCGAAAATTTGTACCAATGCAGGGCGGGAAAATCGTCTCAGATCATCCCCTTTATTGATGCCCATTCGGCTCAACTTTTCAGCGGTCACTTTTCCGATGCCGAAGAACTTTTGAATGGGCAATGCGGCTGTGAAGTCATCTATTTGATCTGGGGTAATTAAAAACTGCCCGTTCGGTTTATTCTCGTCTGATGCTACTTTCGCCAAGAATTTATTCACCGAAATTCCTGCTGAAGCCGTTAGGTTTAACTCTTGATGAATTCGAAGTCGGATTTCTTCTGCAATGAGGGAGGCTGAAGGAAAGTTCTTCTTGTTCTGAGTCACATCTAAAAATGCCTCGTCCAAGGATAAAGGCTCAACAAGGTCAGTGTATTCGTAAAAGATTGCTCTGATTTGCTGCGAGACTTTTTTGTACACGTCGAATCTGGACTTCACAAAGATGAGATTCGGACACTTTCGGGCTGCTAGGGACGATGGCATAGCTGAGCGCACACCAAACTGCCTGGCTTCGTAACTTGCGGCCGCCACCACACCTCTTGAGCGGGAGCCACCAACGGCTACTGGTTTACCTCTCAAATCAGGATTATCTCTTTGCTCAACTGAAGCAAAGAAAGCGTCCATATCTACGTGAATGATTTTCCGTTGCACGCGTCAAAGTTACAACAGCGATGGCCTCAGTCAATCAATCCGAAGTTTTTCTGTTCTTCTCGAATAAAGAGCTGCCACCTGCGGAAAGCGTCTTCGTTTTCACCCCGATCAACCTCTCTTAAAAAACGATTGATTCTCATCTTACTTCTCGCCCTCGCATCTGACCAAATCGGCTTGAACAATTTCGTTTCACAGGCGATGCTCCGTTGCTGGAGATCGGCTATGAGTCCCGCTTGCTCTAACTCTACCAAAGCCGCATAGGTATTCACAAATACCAATGCGAGCGAATCATTCTCCAATTGGTAGAACGAATTTCGCCCATCAAACACAACCGCTCGTTGAATTTTGCAGGTATCACCGTCGTAGTATGGATTTATAAACCATTCGCAAGACAAAGCATAACGCGACGAATTGCTCATACGCTTGATGTCTCCTTTGTCTAGGTTTGAGGACCAACCATTTTCTCCTTTGAAATGGTTCCAATTGAGCTGTCCTGGGATACACCGAAAGATGGGGAACTCCACTTCTCCCAGTTGCGCCACATTCGTTAGATGACCATGACGTTCAAAAAAGGCTCGGTGTTCTTCCGCTTTCTTCGAAGCAGGAACGATTTCTTGCGCTGCCCAAAATTCTGGATCGAAGGACCATACTAGCAGTTTTTCATAATCAGTTTGCATCTTCTGACCTGAATACATTGCTTCAGGAAAAAGCGATTCTTTATCGTAAGCATGGGCGAACCCTTCCACGTGAATGTCTCGTTTTCTCGAAGCGTTTCTATAGCCCATTTCGTATTCAAAATTCCACACTTGCAGGCGTTGATCGTATTCGTCAAATCGCCATTCCATTCGGAGGTTCAACGATGCAATCTCATCCTCTTCTACAACAGGTTTGAGTAATGTAGGCAAAGTACTATTGGTCCTGATGGAATAAGAAAGCACTGTTTCATCGTTCAGGTTGAAAACCACTTCGCAGCTTGCTAATTGCGGAAAATCCGGAACCAATTTCCATCTTCTGAGTGTATCTCCATTCTCTGTGTATTGCGCAAGGAGGTCCCAGTAATAATTCGATTTCCATTGCTTCTTCTTCTGGACAGCAGGATGGGGTATTGGGGGCGAAGACTCTGGTTTCAGCGAAAATTTAAGCAACACGTCCGTTGTATTCAAGTTGACGAAACGGTACTTCGGATCGGTATGTACTCCTAGTCGCCCACCCTTTAAAGAGAGGTCTAACAGATTATTACCATAGAACTTACCGTTGAAACACGCTTCCACTACTTCAACTGGGGTGCGCTCTTCCTCTGAAGTGAGGGTCATGTACATTTTTGTTCCCCAATTTCCTTTTGTTTCTTGCCACTTTTTGAAAATCTTCATCTCGCGATTGGGAGCCGTGCCATCTGACCCATTGATTACCACCAGGGGAATTTCCACGGTCGAAGGCTTCAGTTTAATGTCCATCGTTACTGAGTCACGCTGTGCAATGGGCAATCTGAGAGGCTGATAACCAATAAAAGAAACCCTTAGCGTATCTGGCAATGTTTGCGAACAACTGAGCTTAAAAAAGCCATCTTCGTTGGTAATCGTACCACGTGACAACGACTCAAATGACACCGTTGCAAAAGCCAACGGTTCACCGGTGTTTTCATCAGAAACGTTTCCGGTTAGTTGCCCAAAAACAACATTGGGAATTAGAATTAAAAGAGGTAGAAGCAGCTTATTCATACTTCAACTTACGAGGTAATTTCAAGATTTCTGGTATTGAAACCCGCAACAATTTTGGAAAAATATCGAATCAAAAAAGGGGATGCTAGTTGCACCCCCTCCTCGTAGTATGTTGAATTGCTTTTACTTCGCGAAGTTATCAGCAACAATAAGCTCTTTGGTTCCGTGAGACCACGAGTAGAATCCTTCTCCTCCTTTCACACCAAGTTTACCCGCCGTGACCATGTTCACCAATAACGGGCATGGCGCATACTTTGGATTTCCGAATCCGTCGTACAATACATTCATGATGCTCAGACAAACATCGAGACCGATAAAATCAGCTAATTGAAGTGGGCCCATAGGGTGCGCCATTCCGAGCTTCATTACTGTATCAATTTCCTCAACTCCAGCTACACCTTCATGTAAAGTAATGATCGCTTCATTGATCATTGGCATTAGGATTCTGTTGGCAACGAAACCTGGATAATCATTTACCTCAACAGGAACCTTACCCAACTTCTTACTCAGCTCCATGATTGTTGCTGTTACCTCATCTGAAGTAGCATAACCTCGAATTACCTCAACCAACTTCATGATTGGCACTGGGTTCATAAAATGCATCCCGATAATCTTATCAGGTCTGCCGGTAACGGCTGCAATTTTAGTAATTGAAATCGAAGATGTGTTGGTTGCTAGAATGCAGTTCTCAGGTGCATGCTGGTCCATGTCTTTGAAGATTTTGAGCTTCAAATCCACATTTTCTGTTGCCGCTTCAACAATTAAATCTGCAGTTGGAGCAACTTCCGCCAAACTCACCGATGTGGTGATATTCGATAGCGTACTTTGCTTATCTGCTTCAGTAATTCGTTCTTTTGCAAGAAGTCTATCGAGGTTTTTGGTAATTGTGGCAACGGCCTTTTCCAAAGCTGGTTGAGAAACATCTACCAAACTAACAGTGTATCCACTTTGAGCAAACACGTGGGCAATTCCATTCCCCATTGTTCCTGCTCCAATTACAGTAATATTCTTCATTTTTCCTTGTTGATTCGGCCACAAAAGTACAAAGTCCGAAGTAAAGAAGTTGGTTTACTGAACCACAAGTCTATCAAGCAATAAGCCTTCGTTGTTTTGAATGAGGTAAACCCCCGTTTCGAAACCTTCCAATTGAATCTGATTTGTACCCGCTTTGAGCTGCATTGTTTCAACCGTTCTTCCCGCTAAGTCTGTGAAAGACACTAGCATATTTTGATCAACAGCAATGGTTACAAAACGACTAGCTGGATTTGGGTATACTTCAATCGTTGGAACATCACTTACGTTATTCACTCCAACAAACTCTCCGTCAATTAGCTCTGGTCTGAACTCTTCGAGGTTAAAGCGCATCATGTCTTTTTGATCATTGGTAAAAATATTCACGCATGGATCCTGATTGTAATCCATGTAATTCTCAGACATGTCCGGCAGGTCATTTTCATCATCAACGCACGTGTTGTCTCCCAAGATGCACGTGTAGGCGTTGTTTACGCTCAAATTCGGCGTGTCTTCCATCCCATCATCTACGGCACATCCATCGAAGAATCCGTCTCCCCAGGTGTGACGAAGTCCGAGATAGTGACCCACTTCATGTGTCAACACTCTACCACCGTCATTCCCTTCAAAATTGTCATCTGTCGCTTGTGGATTGTTATCGCTAACAACCGTATAGTGAAGTACAACTCCTTCTACGTCTTCAGGAACATCATCAATAAGTCCCTCCCAGTTTTCAGCACCTTCTGGTGGATATGCAAACCCAAAAAGCTGAGCGAACTCACCGGCGTAAATATTGCAAACCCAAATGTTTAGGAATTCGTCCGGGTTCCATGCGTCTACACCACCTTGATCCGAAAACTTCACTGCATCTAGGGTTATTTCCGTCGAGAAAATGTCGAAAAAGAAATAAGGTTCTTCCGTTTCAACACGGTCAATACCGTCTGTTGGATTTCCCCAATTGTCCACTTCGGCGAGGTAAAACTCTACTTCAATATCTGCAGCAACGGGCAAGAATTCATCTCTCGTATCCACTGCATTTGGGTTTAACCTTCTGTAATCTTCATTCAAGATTTCGATTTGGCGTTGAAGAACCTCATCTGATAGGTTCTGCTCAGGGGTGTTCCATACCACGTGGAAAACAACCGGAATTTGATAAACCACCGATGAACGCTGGTAATCCCCGTCTTTTATAGAACGAATGGCATCATTGTGTTGCGTTTGACAACGGTCCTGAAAATCAGGATTGTTCTCTGCCATTTTTCTTAAAACCATGTCATGGGCGCACCCCATAATGTTGGTGTTTTGAGCGGTAACAGCTCCAGAAATGAGGCAAACAAATGCGAGAGTCAATAAGTTCTTCATAGGAATTGAGATTCGTTTTGGTAGTCTTCTAATTAGTCTTCAGTTCTTTCTGTTTTTCGAACGGAAACAAACCTTTCGAAGTTAACTAAAAATTAAAAATGCGACATTGCGTTTGAAATGGCTAAATCAATACGACAAAAACACCAACCAGCAGATAAGCAAGATTGGAGAGCTAAGTTGCATGAAGTGATTTTCGAGGCGGACACACCGAACGGAAAGCTCTTTGACATCTTACTTCTCGTTGCAATTGTTCTCAGTGTTTTAGCAGTGATGTTGGAAAGCGTTTCCTCCATCAGTGAAAAATGGGGAGACGAATTGATTGTCATTGAATGGGCGTTCACCATCATTTTCACCATCGAATACTTGGCGAGGATGGTTTCGGTTAAACGTCCAATGAAATACGCCACTTCTTTCTTTGGAGTCATTGACCTCCTGTCGATTCTACCAACATTTGCCAGCCTTTTTATTGCGGGTTCTGGTTCACTTATGGTCATCAGAGTACTTCGATTGCTCCGAATTTTCAGGGTACTAAAACTCATTGCCTTTTTGAAAGAGGCCCGTGTTTTAGCAGAAGCACTTCGCGCCAGCAGAAGAAAAATTCTGGTCTTTCTGATTACAGTAGTTAGTTTGGTTATAATCCTGGGAACCTTCATGTACATTGTAGAAGATGCCGAGGCTGGTTTCACATCAATCCCAAGCAGTATTTATTGGGCCGTGGTTACGCTCACAACCGTTGGGTATGGAGACATCGCTCCAGCCACCGCATTTGGACAATTTGTAGCCTCCGTGATCATGATTCTTGGTTATTCCATTTTGGCTGTCCCAACTGGAATAGTTGGTAATGAATTGGCCAAGGCCGAAAATCATAGTGCCAATACCCGGTCTTGTCAATCTTGCTCAAGAGAAGGACACGATAGCGACGCTGTTCATTGCAAATACTGCGGTGACAAACTCGACTAAAGGATTCCGATTACATTTCTAATATGTTTCTGATTTTTTAAGAGATATCAATTATCTTACGCCTTAGAATAGCCCCACAAATGACAGACCCGAAAAGATTATTCGATTTCCCGTATTACCAATTAGAAAAGAACCCGAAAGAAGTTATGATGACTTCTAAACTCAACGGTGAATGGCAAACCATTAGCACTCAAGAGTTTGTTGAGAAAATGAACCTCATCTCCAAAGGGTTACTGAAACTGGGGATCAAGCCTGGTGACAAGGTCGTACTCATTTCGCACAACAATCGATTGGAATGGAATATCTGCGATACAGGTATCCTGCAAATTGGGGCCATAGATGTTCCGGTTTATCCAACCATGACTGAAAAAGATTACGATTATATTTTCAATCATGCTGAAGTGAAGGTCTGCATTGTGTCGAATGAAGAACTTTTTCAAAAAGTTCAAAATGTCAATCCTTCTGTTCAAACACTCGAACACATCTACACTTTTGAAGATGTTCCGGGAGCAAAAAACTGGAGTGAACTACTTGACTTAGGAAGAGAAGGAGATGATGCTGAAGTGAAGGCACTCTCTGATAAAGTGAACGAAGACGATTTAGCTACCCTCATCTATACATCAGGAACAACCGGACTGCCAAAAGGAGTAATGCTTACCCACAAGAACATTGCGAGTAACGCCATTACCTCTACGACGAGGCTTCCGATGAAGGACGGTGTAAACGCCAGAATACTGAGCTTCTTGCCTATCTGCCATATCTATGAGCGCATGTTGCACTACATGTATTTTTATGTTGGAGCAACGGTGTATTGTGCCGAAAGTCTTGAAACCATTAAAGAGGACCTGAACTATTCAAACCCTCATAAATTCAGCGCTGTTCCGCGTCTATTAGAGAAGTTTTATGATGGTATTGTTGCCAAAGGAAGATCTGCAGGTGGGGTGAAAACCATGCTCTTCAACTGGGCAGTGAATTTGGCGTTGAAATGGGAGCCCGAAGAACAAAACGGTGGATTCTACGAGTTCAAGCTGGGAATAGCACGGAAACTTGTATTCTCCAAAGTGAAAGCGGCATTGGGCATGACGAATATTCTTGCCGTGTCATCAGGAAGTGCAGCCTTACAACCGCGTTTAGCACGGTTTTTTAACGGTGCAGGAATTCCCGTTCTTGAAGGATACGGCTTAACGGAAACCTCTCCCGTGATCTCGGTGAACACCATCAACGACAAAGGAATGATTCGCATTGGAACGGTTGGTAAAACCCTTCCTGAAGTTGAAGTTAAAATTGCCGAAGACGGAGAAATCCTTGCCAAAGGCCCTAACGTTATGATGGGGTACTACAAGGACGAAGAAAAAACGGCTGAAGTTCTCAATAACGGGTGGTTCCATACGGGTGATATAGGCGTTGTTGAAGATGGATTTCTCAGAATTACCGACCGGAAGAAAGAGATGTTTAAGACTTCAGGAGGAAAGTATGTTGCTCCTCAATTGGTCGAAAATGCGCTCAAAGAATCTCTATTCGTAGATGCATGTATAGTCATTGGTGAAGGACGAAAGCACCCAAGTGCACTTGTTGTTGTTTCGCTTCCGGCAGCAGCAGAATGGTGTAAACGTCACGACATCCCATGTGCGAAACCTGAAGACGTAGTTCAAATACCTCAATTTATTGAACGAATTGAAAAAGACATTGAAGAGTCTATGGAACGCTTTGGTCATTGGGAACGTGTTAAACGTGTTCAGTTCTTAGCCACTCCATTCACTGTTGAAGGTGGTGAACTTACACCGAAACTCTCGCTTAAGCGTAAACCAATTATGGTCAAATACGCTGACGTTATAGACCGCATTTACGACGAGAATTAACATGATTGATGCCTTAGAAAGCTGGGATCAACAGCTATTCTTATTTCTAAACGGTATTCGTTTGGACGCCTTGGATAGGGTTATGTGGCTCATTTCACAACCATGGTTCTGGCTTCCCATATTCATTCTGTTTATTGTAGAGTTCTACAAACGATTCAAATCTCGAAAAGGGGTAATCATCGCGCTGCTGACCGTTTCACTCGCTGTTGGAATGGCTGACGCCGTTGCCACTTGGGGGTTTAAGCACCAAGTCAAGCGCTACAGACCTACGCACCACACTGATATTGGCCCATTGGTTCAAACGGTCAATGATTGGTCTGGAAAAGAATACCGGGGTGGCAAGTACAGTTTTATTTCTGGACACAGCACTACCTTTTTTGCCATTGCTACCACCGTCTTTTTGTTGCTCGGAAGACCAAAAAAATACCGATGGCTATTTATTTGGGCTGCTCTTGTCGCTTACAGTCGCATTTACCTCGGCGTGCATTATCCATCTGACATCTTCGTTGGCGCAATCGTCGGAATATCCATAGGCTTTTTGGTGAAGAAAATCTATGACTACGTTTTACCAGATCAACCTTCCTATGCTTAAAATTGCGGCCATCTTTATTGGCGGAGGCTTAGGTTCAGTCCTTCGATTTGGTGTTGGAAATTGGATCGGGAATAATCTATCCCATTTCCCGTTGGGCACATTCATTGCGAACATTAGCGCCACTGCCGTTCTAGGATTGGGCATGTTACTTATTGCACAGCGCGAAGACGCGCCTATTTGGATGAGCGCATTTCTACTCACTGGTTTTTGTGGTGGATTCAGCACCTTCTCAACCTTTTCTATGGACACGGCAAAACTCATCGAGTCAGGACAAACCGTCTGGGCGCTGCTCAACATTATTGCCAGCGTCGTTATATGTACCGTTGTGGCTTTCTTGTTAATTAAGAAATCGTAATGGACCAGACTTGTTAGGTGTGTCCTGTTACCTTTGTAAAAACTCACTTGCATGAAACGCTTTCTTTTCGCTTTAACTGCTATTTGCCTTGTTAGCTGTGGGCAATCTGACGTCATTGTTTCAGAGACACCGCCACCTCCTCCCCCAAAAGTTGAGGTAACGCGCGTGGCGGCACCCAATGACTTCATGGATAATCAGCCAAAACTGGTTGTTGGAATCACCATTGATCAAATGCGGTTGGACTATCTATACCGGTTCTGGAATGACTTTGACGAGGGCGGTTTTAAGCGTCTCGCAGGAGAAGGTTTCCTCTGCGGGAACCATCACTACGATTACGCTCCAACCTACACAGGCCCAGGTCACGCTTCCATTTTCACTGGAACAACTCCTGCGGTTCACGGCATCATCTCGAATGATTGGTTTGATAAGACCACAGGTGAAATGGTGTATTGCGTAAAAGACGAACGCTATTCAGGTGTTGGCACGGCTTCCAAAGGAGGATCAATGTCTCCTCACAGAATGTTGACCACGACGCTTTCCGATGAATTAAGGCTGAGCTCGAACTATGCAAGCAAAGTGATTGGGATTAGTATGAAAGACAGGGGATCAATTCTCCCAGCCGGACACAATCCAACGGGTGCTTACTGGTTCATTGGCAAAGACGAAGGAAATTGGGTAACCAGTACTTACTACGCTGACGCATTGCCTCAATGGGTCAACGACTTCAACAGCAATGGCCTAGCAGAGCAATACGTTTCGAGTGGGTGGCAACTGTATAAGGACGAAGCTGTCTACAATGAAAGCATGGTGGATAACAACCCATATGAAGCACCATTCAAAGGACAGTTCAAAGCAACTTTCCCGTATGATTTCACGGACATCACTGAGGACCGTTACGACTTGATAAAAGCTACTCCGCACGGTTCTACTTTGTCTGTTGATTTTGCGATGGAAGCCATCAAGGCCGAAGGGATGGGCGAAGATGACATCACAGATCTCTTAGCGCTCAGTTTTTCTAGTACAGATTACGTTGGACATCAATTCGCTCCTGCTTCAAGAGAAGTACAAGACTGCTATTTGAGATTGGATGCCGATTTGAAACGACTTCTTGACTTCCTAGATAGTTCGATTGGAGAGGGCGAATATCTCATCTTCTTGACCGCTGATCACGGAGGCGCTCAGAACCCTGGCTACATGAAGAAGAAAAACATTCCAGCGGGGTATTGGAAGCCACAAGTGATGTTAGACGAAGTTGACGCTATGCTGAACAGCACTTACGGCACAGGAGCGTGGGTTCATAATTACACGAACGACCAATTCTTCTTGAACAAAGAGTTAATTGAGGAACGTAAATTGGATTTGGTGGAGGTTTGCGAAAAAATCACCACTGTGTGCATGAAGCAAGAAGGTGTTTACACGGCCCTTTCAACCGTTGATTTCTTGACCAGTGATTTCGAGGAACTGCCACTCAACACGATACAAAGAGGAATTCATCCCAAACGTTCAGGTGAGGTGGTTGTGGTACCAGCAGTTGGCTGGATTAGCAACGGATACACCGGAACAACTCATGGTTCACCATTTAGTTACGACACCCATGTACCGCTTCTATTCTTCGGAAAAGGCATTCCTCATGGAGAAACAGCTCGAAGAACTACGGTTAGAGACATTGCCCCTACCGTGTCTCAGTTGATTCGCATTACACAGCCAAACGGCACAACGGGCAATCCGGTTTACGAAATCTTCAATTCACAAGAGTAATGAAGACCATTCAGTATAAGGTATCGTATTCAAACCCACATCGTCAGTACATCGACTTTGAGGCAATCTTCCCGGTAAATGGGAATCAGTTAACCTTGCAACTTCCTGCTTGGAGGCCCGGGCGATATGAGCTCGGAAACTTCGCCAAGAACATTCAACAATGGCAAGCAACTGACGCCAATGGCAACCTACTTCGCGCAAACAAGGTTTCCAAGGATTCCTGGACCATTGAAGGGATCGAAACCGATCATGTTGTCATTAAATACAACTACTATTCGGCTGAATTGAACGCAGGCTCCACTTGGTTGGACGAAAACCAGCTGTACATCAACCCGGTGAATTGCTTTTTGTACGACCCGAGCAATGTGGACGTTCCCTATGAAGTTCGACTAGACATCCCTGCTGATTATGAAATTGCTTGTGGACTTCCAGAGACCACCAAGCATGTTCTCCTTGCCCAAGATATGCAGCAAATGATGGATTGCCCATTCATTGCTTCCGCGTCTTTATGGCACCGCACTTACGAAGTCCAAGGAGTGACTTACCACATTTGGATTCAAGGCAGACACGCCTTAAGCGAACAGAAATTACTGCAGGAGTTCGAAGCATTTACGATTTCTCAAGTAAACAGGTTTGGAAGCATTCCTTGTGAAGATTACCACTTCATTTTTCAGTTCCCAGACCAATATGCGCGTCATGGTGTGGAGCATGAAAACTCCACTGTTATTGCACTGGGGCCAGCGGAAAGACTACAGACCAACTCCGGTTACGAAGAGCTTTTGGGCATTTCTTGCCATGAACTATACCACACGTGGAATATCAAGAGTATTCGCCCGAAAGAAATGATGCCATATGATTTCTCGAAAGAGAATTACAGCAAACTAGGATATGTCGCCGAAGGGGTAACCACCTACTACGGAGATCTATTTCTAAAACGTTCTGACGTTTTTTCAACCCGGGAATACTTGCTGACGTTGGAAGACCAAATCAAGCGGCACTTGCACAATGCAGGACGGTTCAACCTAAGCGTAGCAGACAGCAGTTTTGATACTTGGTTAGACGGCTATAGCTTAGGCATTCCACATCGAAAAGTATCCATCTACACCGAAGGGTGCTTGTGCGCTTTCATAACGGATGTTGCCATTATGGAAGCAACCAAGGGTGAAAAGTCGCTGGACGATGCCATGGTTTTAATGAACGAACGGTTCGGAAAAAAAGGCATTGGATATACCGAGAAAGATTACCGCACAGCCGTTGAAGAATGTGCTGGCAAAGCCTTGAGTTGGATTTTCGATGACCTCATTTATGGCGTTGAAGATTACCAACCTCATATTGAACGTGCTTTAGGGCTTGTTGGAATAGAGATCAGTTACAAAACCAGAAATAGTTTTACCCAACTGACAGGAGCTCAAGTCATCGCCAAAGACGGAAAAGTAACCGTCCACAGCGTCTGGCCAAATTCTCCTGCAGAAACTTCGGGTATGTCTAAGGGCGATGAAATTGTTTTTGTCAATGGCATTCAGGCTGATGACTTCCTCCAAGCTCACATGTCGATGGAAACATTCTCGAAAGCGGAACTCACCGTTCTTCGAAATCGCCAGCAACATGTTATTACAATCAAAAATGACGGAGGTTCTTACTTTCCTCAGCCCGTTCTCAATCAAATGAATTCAACCCCTTTTCAAGATAAATGGTGGTCAAAGTGAAACTTTTTGGATAAAAAAGACGAAAACGTAGACTGAATTTTTACTTTTAAGGACTTTAATGCCAAAACACTAAAAATCGAATGGAAGATCAAACACCTATGGAAGGACAGCAGTCCTTACCAAACGCTACGGCGTCTCTCGTACTCGGAATTGTATCAATCGTAACAGGATGTGTCCTTGCAGGGGTCATCGGATTGATCACTGGAATCATCGGACTTGTATTGTCTGGAAAGGATAAGAAAGCATACGCTGAAAATCCAGAACAGTACACTGAAAGCTCATACAAGCAATCTAAGGCAGGGCGCGTTTGCTCTATCATTGGATTGATTCTTGGATCACTAGCGTTCATCATTACGATTATTTATGTTGTATTTATGGGTGCTGCTTTCGCTGCTCTTCCTTGGGAAGACATGAACAGTGGTGGTTACTAATACAAGAACCAATAATAATTAGAAAGGGGCTCCGTGCCCCTTTTTTTTCCGCTATGCTTAAATGCTCTTTTAAATCAGCAACTGGATTTGATTGCCCAGGATGTGGGCTTCAGCGATCGGTCTTGGCCTTATTGGAAGGAGACCTCGTTGGTGCATTTGTGTATTGGCCAACGCTCTTCCCTTTACTAGCGGCTATTGCATTAACAGCGGTTTACCTCCTTAGTAAAAGGCCACTCTTTATGACCATCGCCTACCGACTCTACATCGTAAGCGTCGTATTCTTACTTGGAAATTGGCTGTTGAAAATGACAGGGGTTATACCTTGCCCCGTTTGATTAGTTCTCATCGCCCATGAGGACGTACTGGATCATATTGGCTCCCATTTGAAAAGACTTTTCACGGAGCTCTTCTGAATCCTTGTGAACTTCCCAGTCTTCCCAACCATCACCTAGGTCACATTCGTAGTCATAAAACAAAACCAACCTGCCCTCGTAAAACAGGCCTAACCCTTGAGGTGAGCTATTGTCGTGCTCATGTACTTTCGGTAACCCTTGATTGAAATCAAACTGCTGATGGTAAATCGGGTGTGAAAAAGGCAGTTCGACCAAATCAAATTCTGGGAATACCTTCTTTAATTCTTGGCGCACATATTTGTCCATTCCATAGTTATCTGAAATGTGTAGGAATCCGCCCGCTATTAAATAATTGCGAAGGTTTTCAGCATCCGAAGAAGAGAAAACCACGTTACCGTGTCCCGTCATGTGAACGAACGGGTAGTTGAACAAATCGGGAGACCCTACCTCCACGTATGGAATTTCATTCTCGAGTTTAACGTCGAAAATACTGTTGCAATAATCTGCAAGGTTTGGCACTGAGCTGGGGTTTCCGTACCAATCACCTCCACCATTGTATTTCAAAACAGCAAGCTGCCAAGAGTTGGTTTGTGCGAAAGTTGAAATGCTTGCACAGAGTGCGAAAAAAAGAAGAAACCTTTTCATGGAAGTAAAGGTAAAAAGAGTCCAAGAACATGCGAGCCAAAAGAAGCAAAATATGCGAGAAAATTACCTTTAGTAAATCCCGTGTTGAATTCATATATTTGCGCCTCGCAAAATTTAAACCTTAAATTCCATGCAAAACAAGAGTGCTGTATTGCTCTTTACTATCCTGCTAGCCATAGCAGCTTTGTACACCCTTTCATTTAACTGGGTGGCGAGTAACTTCGAAGAGACCGCTGAAAAACAAGCGGAATTCGTAGCCGACTCAATCATTTCCTCAGGTGCCGTTGGTGCCAATAAGGACCGTGAGAGTTTGGTTAAAGAGAAGAAACGTGAGTTTCTTCGTGACTCGGCAAACGCTGAAGTGTATCCGGTTTTCGGACACACCTATCAGGAAGTAAAAGAAAATGAGCTAAACCTCGGGCTAGACCTTCGAGGTGGGATGAGCGTGACTTTGGAAGTCTCGATCCCCGATCTAATCAAATCACTTAGTGATTACAGTGATAACCCTGACTTTGTCTCAGCGATTGAAAAAGCGTTGGCGGCACAGGCGAATTCCAATGATGATTACGTGACTCTTTTCGGCGATGCGTGGGCCGATCAGAATAGTTCTGTTGAGCTGTGGAGGATCTTCCACAACATGGAAAGCAAAGACCTCTTCCCTGCGAAGAGTACTGATGACGAAATCATCGCTATCCTAAGAAGTGAAGCTGAAACAGCTATCAACAACACTGAAAACATCATTCGTAAGCGTATTGACCAATTTGGTGTAGCGCAACCGAATGTGCAGAAAATGGCCTTTTCTGGACGTATCCTAGTTGAATTACCTGGTGTAGATGACCGCGAACGTGTGCGTAAGCAGTTGAAAACAACAGCGAACCTCGAGTTCTGGGAAACGTTTAACAACGACGAAATTTTCTCTAAAGTAGCCGCTGCCAACAATGCGTTGGGACGTGCACTTAATCCTGAATTGTTTACTCCTGAGATGGATTCTCTTGCGGCAGACAGTGCAGGACTGACGCCTGAACAACAACAGCTTAGAAGCCCGTTGTTCAAATTGCTTCAACCGCAACTACAGACGGTAAGTCCAGTTGTTGGTTATGCATTGACGAAAGACACGGATGACTTGGATTCATTATTCAACCATCCAGCAGTATTGGCAGAACTTGGTCCTAACCTTCGTTTGATGTGGGAATCAAGTCCTACTACTACCGTTTCTGCATTGTATGCCATTCGCGATGACAGTGGTAAAGGAAAAGCTAAACTTGACGGACGTAACATCGTTGATTCAAGTGTTGGATACGACGAAGTAGGCGATGTTATCTGTAACATGACAATGGATGCTGAAGGAACAGGTTCTTGGGGTCGTATGACTGAAGAAGCTGCTAACGACGGTAACCGTATCGTTTGTGTTGTTCTAGATAACAAGGTAGTTTCTGCACCAAGTGTGCGTGTACCTATTACCAATGGACGTTCACAAATTAGTTTTGGTTCAGGTCAAACGGTAGAAGAAAAGCTTTCGGAAGCGGAAGATTTGTCGAGCCTATTGAAAGCAGGATCACTTCCTGCTCCTGCTAAGATTGTAGATGAAGTAAGTGTAGGTGCACAGCTCGGTCAGAGCAACATCAACGCTGGATTGTATTCATTCTTGATTGCGCTTTTCGTGATCTTGGTTTACATGATCTTCTACTACAAAGGTGCCGGACTCGTTGCTGATATCGCGTTGATTGCCAACCTTTTCTTCCTCATTGGAGCACTTGCTTCATTGAAGGCAGCATTGACACTTCCTGGAATTGCAGGTATCGTTCTTACCATCGGTATGGCGGTAGATGCAAACGTATTGATCTTTGAGCGTGTCCGAGAGGAAATGCGCAACGGTAAATCGTTAGGAGTTGCTGTGAAAGAAGGTTATGGAAAAGCGTATTCGGCGATTATTGATGCGAACATCACAACATTGCTTACTGCAATCGTTCTTTTCGCATTCGGTTCTGGACCAATCCGTGGATTTGCAACGACGTTGATCATCGGTATTTTCACATCGTTGTTCTCAGCGATTGTTCTTACTCGTTTGATTTTCTTCTCTCGCTTAGAGAACAAGAAGTCGATCTCTTTTACTTCGAACATCACGAAGAACTGGTTTACCAATTCTAAGATTGATTTCGTTGGGAAGCGTAAGACGTTCTACATTGTTTCAGGATTGATCGTTGTAGCGGGTATTGCTTCGTTGTCAATGAATGGTCTAAACAAAGGAATTGACTTCACAGGTGGTACTACTGCAGATGTGACCTTTGCTTCTCCTGTTGATGTTGATGC
The DNA here is from genome assembly GCA_029245065.1 of Flavobacteriales bacterium. Lineage (GTDB taxonomy): Bacteria > Bacteroidota > Bacteroidia > Flavobacteriales_D > Sanyastnellaceae > JAQWQB01. The sequence continues at coordinate 36,489 of JAQWQB010000080.1, forward strand.
TGTTCGTGGTTATTGCGAAGAAGCATTTACTGAAGAGAATGGAGCTAAAGCGAATCCGATCGTTCAAACAAAGGACTCCAATGCTTCTATTCGTATCAAAACGAATTACTTGATTGGTTCAAATGCGGATGACGTAGATGAACAAATCACAAGTGCCATTGAAAGTGCAATGGAAAAGACTGGAGTTGAGTTCACCATTGATCGCTACAACAAAGTTGATGATACCATATCTGATGACTTCCAGCGTGGAGCGATGTATGCGACGATCTTCTCACTCATTGTAATCTTCCTTTACCTCGTATTCCGTTTCCGTAAATGGCAATTTGGAATTGGAGCATTGGTAGCAATGGTGCACGATGTACTCATCGTAATAGCATTGTTCTCATTACTCTGGAAAGTAATGCCGTTTACAATGGAAATCGACCAAGCGTTTATTGCCGCTATCCTTACCGTTATTGGTTACTCCATTAACGACACGGTAGTTGTATTTGACCGTATTCGTGAGTACTTAGGTCTTTATGGATCGAAGCGTGAAGAGAAGGACATCATCAATGATGCCTTGAACAGCACGTTAGGTCGTACGATCAACACCTCACTTTCTACGTTCGTGGTATTGCTTACCATCTTCGTACTTGGTGGAGACAACATCAAAGGATTTGTATTCGCATTGATGGTAGGAGTTGTAGTAGGAACCTACTCTTCTATCTTTATCGCAACACCTTCAGTTATTGACTTGTCGAAAAGACTTACTCCTGAAAAGAAGTAATCACTAACTGCAACTATATTGGAAAGGGAGAATCGAATGATTCTCCCTTTTTTTATTCTTCAATATCTCGATTTTTCCGCTCACCATGAGGAATAAGAATTCCGTCATTTAGGCCACTATCCACAACTGGAATTGGCTACATTTGCACTATGGGAGCTACCGAAATAATATTCGTCTTCATCATTTACCTATTGCTGTTCGGGGCAAAAGGCATTCCGAGCCTTGCTCAAACGATGGGTAAAGCTGTTCGCACATTCAAAGATGCTTCTGGAGATATTCAACGAGAAATCATGAATACCAGTCAAGACATCAAAGACGAAGTTAATAAAGTGAGCAAAGAAGCAGAAGACACCTTCAAGCAAGACTAACCCACATGGATATTCTTTTACTTTTAGGCGGACTGGTTCTACTTGTTGCTGCGGGAGAGATACTGGTAAGAGGGGCTGCAGGCCTCGCTTTGAAGGCCAACATCTCTCCAATGATGGTGGGCTTGACCGTCGTTTCCATCGGAACTTCTGCCCCTGAATTATTTGCATCAGTAAGAGCCGCTCTTGAAGGTAACCCGGGACTTGCGGTGGGAAATGTTGTTGGGTCGAACATCGCCAACTTAGCGCTTGTACTAGGTATAACGGCAATGATTCGTCCAATAGGCGTTACTAAAAGTCTGCTCAAATTCGATGGGCCGATTATGGTATTCGCTACCCTCATTTTCATCGCATTCGCGTGGAACTTAGAGCTCAGCTCACTTGAAGGAATCATTTTGGTTTCGCTGCTCATTGCGTTCATTGGTAGCCTTATTTACCGCTCTAGGAAAGAGAAAAAAGAACAAGACGAACTCGAGTCGGATGTTGAAGACCTGGTAGAATACCAAAGCAAAGGATACCCACTCTTACTCGGATTGATCGTTGCAGGCTGTATCGGCCTTTACTTTGGATCCGAGTGGTTTATTGAAGGCGCCCGCAACATTGCTTCCAGCATGGGAGTTAGCGATTACATCATTGGGGTGACGGTTGTAGCATTCGGTACCAGTGTGCCTGAACTCGTTGCCAGTGCCATTGCCGCTTTGCGAAACCAAGCAGATTTGTCCATTGGTAACCTTATCGGCTCAAACATCTTCAACATCTTTTCCGTTGTGGGAATCACCTCTATTGTTAGTCCACTCCCAGTGAATAAAGATTTGATGGGCTTAGACATCTGGTGGATGTTGGGAATAGCGATCATCATCTTCCCCATCATGCGATCTGGGTTCAAGGTTTCACGCTGGCAAGGTCTTTTCATGGTCTTGCTGTACATCTCTTATATTTTCACTGTATTGCTATGAGACATGAAGTGCTATTGAAAGAAGGCACTTCCGCCCTGCGCTATTACCCGAATGCATTTGCAGCGTTGAAAACCTCTTCCATCATGGATTCGATTTCTTGGAAGCAGAACGACATCACCATTTTTGGAAAAACACTACCCGAACCACGATTGACAGCTTGGTTCGGACCGGCCTATGGCTATTCATCAATTCAATGGCCTCAAGCAGCATTTCCACCCAATCTGTTTGCCCTCAAAGAGAATGTAGAAGACATCGCCCAGTCGAAATTTAACGGCTGCTTGGTTAACCTTTACCGCAATGGAAATGACAGCATGGGATGGCACCGCGATAATGAAAAAGAAATAGACCAAACCTGCATTGCTTCCTTAACTTTAGGAGAAGCTCGAGATTTTAAAGTGCGTCATCGAACCACAAAAGAAGTGCTGACAATCAAGCTTGAACATGGCTCGTTACTCATTATGGAAAACCTGCAAGAAGACTACGAACATTCGCTTCCGAAACGAAAAGGTGTTCTTCTGCCAAGGATTAACATGACGTTCAGACAACTTTATTGAGACGAAATGGCGCTACAAGTAATTCTCAAATAGTACATTTACAGTATGTCAGTACACAACCAAACCAAGCGTGTTACCACGCGTGTGCTTCAGGAAATGAAGCTCAAAGGCGAAAAAATTGCCATGCTCACGGCCTATGACTATTCAATGGCGAAGATTATTGATCAGGCCGGAATAGATTGCATACTCGTTGGAGATTCAGCCTCCAATGTGATGGCAGGACATGAAACGACCCTTCCAATTACGTTGGATCAGATGATCTATCACGCTTCTTCTGTGATTCGTGGGATACAACGCTCATTGGTAATTGTTGATCTTCCTTTCGGAACCTACCAAGGAAACTCCAAAGAAGCACTTCATTCGGCTATTCGAATCATGAAAGAAAGCGGGGCTCACGCTGTGAAAATGGAAGGCGGAAGCGAGATAAAAGAATCCATAGATAGAATTCTTACCGCCGGAATTCCGGTGATGGGACACTTGGGATTGACACCTCAATCTATTTACAAATTTGGAACGTACGTAGTTCGTGCCAAAGAAGAAGAGGAAGCTGAACGTCTTTTGCAAGACGCTAAAATGCTAGATGAAGCAGGCTGTTTCGGCATCGTTCTGGAAAAAATACCAGCCAAATTAGCGGCGCAAGTTGCTAAGTCTGTGAGCGTACCGGTCATTGGAATTGGAGCAGGCTCAGAAGTAGATGGTCAAGTCCTAGTAAGTCATGACATGTTGGGTATTACACAAGAATTCTCACCTCGTTTTTTGAGACGCTATCTCGATATGGGGGATCAAATGATTAATGCTGTAAAACAGTATGTGCAGGACGTGAGGGAGGTAGATTTCCCGAACGACCAAGAGCGATACTAGTTCATAGCCGATGGTCCCCAGAGGGCCAAACAAAACCTATTTCCACATGAGCTGGACAAAAAAACCGAAGATGCCGATTGTCATGAGCAATCCGGAAAATCTTCAAGTCTTATACGAAGACAATCATATCATCGCTGTCAACAAGCGCAGTTCTGACATCGTGCAAAGTGATAGTTCTGGTGATATTACGCTTTGTGATGTTGTTAAAGAGTATGTTCGCGTGAAGTATAACAAGCCGGGCGCTGCTTTTATTGGCACCATCCACCGGCTTGACCGCCCTGTAAGCGGTGTTATTCTCTATGCAAGAACAACGAAGGCTCTGAACCGCCTAGGGAACATGTTCAAGTACCGAGAAATTCAGAAAACCTATTGGGCATGTGTAAAAACGCCTCCGCCACAAATGGAGGATCACATTATCAATTACCTGAAAAAGAACGAAAAACAGAATAAATCGTACGCGTTCGACAAGCCCGCTCAGGATAGAAAAGAAAGTGAATTACGCTACAAAATGGTAGGAAAAGGAGATCACTACTCTTTCGTAGAAGTTTACCCAAAATCAGGTCGGCATCATCAAATCAGGGCTACCCTTTCCAGTATTGGCTCACCGATCAAAGGAGATATTAAATACGGCGCGAAACGTACCAATGAAAATGCAAGCATTCATTTGCACGCACGTCAAATTGAATTCGTTCATCCAGTGCAAAAAGTACCACTTTGCATTGTAGCTCCTCCTCCAGAAGATCCACTGTGGGATGAATTTCTTCGCTTGGACTCAGGGTTGAAATCCTAACTGTATTCGTTGACAAAAAAGTGACAAAATAAGCCAAGGTATTTGGTAACTTTGCACCGCCTAAAAGCACAATTAAAATGGGAGAACCTCAAGAACACATTAGCTGCTTGATCATTGGATCAGGACCAGCAGGATATACAGCAGCGATTTATGCTGCACGTGCAGATTTGAAACCAGTTATGTATCAAGGGATGCAGCCTGGTGGACAATTAACTGAAACAACGGACGTGGACAACTTCCCTGGCTACCCAGAAGGAGTTAGCGGTCCGGAAATGATGATTCAACTTCAAAAACAAGCTGAACGATTTGATACGGATGTACGTTCAGGATGGGCTACCAAAGTTGATTTTTCAGGTGATAAGCACCTTGTAGAATTGGACAATGGGAAGCATGTTGTCAGTGCTGATACGGTAATTATCTCTACCGGAGCATCTGCAAAATGGCTTGGATTGGAATCAGAAATTAGACTTCGTGACATTGGCGGTGGTGTTTCTGCTTGTGCTGTATGCGACGGATTTTTCTACAGAAATCAGACCGTAGCCATCGTTGGCGCTGGAGATACTGCGGCTGAGGAAGCAACCTACCTTGCTAAGCTTTGTGAAAAAGTACACATGTTCGTTCGTAGAGATGAGATGCGTGCTTCGAAAGCAATGCAGCACCGTGTAATGAACACAGACAATATTGAAGTACACTTTAACACAGAAACGGTTGAAGTTCTTGGAGAAGAAGGTGTTACTGGAGTTCGCATGATTAATAATGTGACCAAGGAAGAAGGTCAATTAGACATTACTGGATTCTTCGTTGCCATCGGACACAAGCCGAACACAGATATTTTCAAAGGATGGTTAGATCTTGATGAACAAGGCTACATCATCAACCAAGCTGGAACCTCTAAAACAAACATTGAAGGGGTATTTGTGTCAGGAGACGCTGCCGATAAAGTATACAGACAAGCTGTTACTGCGGCAGGTACTGGATGCATGGCTGCCTTAGACGCAGAGCGTTATCTTGCTGCGAAGGGTCACTAAGACCTTATACAAATTATTGAAAAGGGACCACAATGGTCCCTTTTTTGATACCTTGAAAGTATGAATCGTATTCTATTACTCTTTCTTTTTATCGCCAACGTTGGTTGGTCTCAATCAACACTCACACCGGCAGAACTGCTGGGTCAATTTGATCAGCGTAATCATCCCGACTTTACCAAAATCAGCAAGGAATACACTTCGAAAGAGAATATCTACCTCAGAACAGAAGCCTACACTCAATTCGAAAAGATGTACGCTGCGGCAAAGGCAGATGGCATCAATTTGACCATTGTTTCGGCTACACGAAATTTCAATTACCAAAAAGGTATTTGGGAACGCAAGTGGAATAGAAGCAAATACATGGGATGGGAAGCTATCAAGAAAGCGCAAGACATCTTAAACTACAGCTCCATGCCAGGCAGCTCTCGCCATCACTGGGGAACAGACATCGACTTGAATTCGCTCAATAACGATTACTTCAGATCTGGCGAAGGTTTGAAAATCTATTCATGGCTTCAAACAAACGGCCCGTCCTACGGCTTTCACCAGGTATATACCTCAAAAGATGCTGGTCGCACAGGTTACAATGAAGAAAAATGGCATTGGTCTTACCTCCCTCTAGCGAGCGACTACTTGCGTCAGTTCAACGCGTTGATCACTCCTGATCTAATTGGCCCATTTAAAGGAGCTGAATTGGCAGACACATTGGAAATCATCCCCAACTACGTCAATGGTATAGAACAACATTGATTCTTATTTCGCATCTTCGTTCATATGGAACCAAAAAAACAGGACGAAGAACACTTCTTAGGAAGTGCAAAAAAAGC
>JAQWQB010000122.1 GCA_029245065.1 Flavobacteriales bacterium
TGTGTAACAACAACACTTTCATTGATTATAAAGAGGTTATAGCCAACTCATAATGTTATGCACGCCGATTTATAAACAATTAAAACTCCAATAATTACCCACCTATGCGCACAGCAGCATTTTTCACGGTTAACTGCACGGTATTCCCGGTGTTCTCTCCTTTGGTCGCAAGCACGGTTCTTCTGCCCATGAGGTTTCAATGATGATGAAACTACCGCTCTGATTAATCTGAACTTCAATGTCTCGATACTCTTCAACCTGCTTCCCATCTGAGAAGTAGACTTTTCTGCAGCTGGTTACCCCTAGAGAGAGAATGACTGCTATTACCAGTAACAAAGGTGTTTTCATGAGCGTGTTTTTTTGGTGTTTCACTCTAATGACAGCAGAAGAATCAGAAGTTGCACGCTTGGTAAAAAAAAAGTTGACTGAGAACCATCAACATAAATAGACGGTTCGTTAGAAGGATTCAATTAATTAAGAGGTCATTTCCCAGAATTCACGTAAAATTGCATCCCAACTAGATGCTTACCATGTTGAAGTCTATTTACCGATTCTTATCCCCGAAAATTCAATCTGTGTTCTTGGAGTACCACGTGGACTTCAAACCACGAAAAGGAACTGGAAAAGGCGGTTCTCATGGACTTCTGTATGACATCGTCAACAAGAACAGAGCAACCTATGCTGAGCACCTCAATGCGGCTTTAAAGCACAAAGAGGCACTTCAAGCCATCAATACTTCAGACAACGAGAAGAACGAAAACCTCCCGGCCTGGAACAATTCGTTTCTACCTGGGCTTGATATTGTCATGTTGTACAGCCTTGTTCGGGAGTTGAAGCCCAAAAAGTACATTGAGATTGGAAGTGGGAATTCCACCAAGGTGGTTCGAAAAGCCATTGAAGAAGGGCAATTAGAGACGAAGGTTACTTCAATTGACCCGTATCCACGAGCTACAATAGATCATTTGGCCGACACCATTGTGCGCGAACCAATTGAAAACTTGAAGGATTATAGCTTGTTTGAATCATTGGAGGCTGGCGATGTTGTATTTATCGACAATTCACATCGGTGCTTTCCAAATTCAGATGTCACCGTTTGCTTCCTAGAAATTCTTCCTATTCTTAAGCCTGGAGTCATAGTACACGTTCACGACATATACATTCCATATGACTATCCTCAGTTCATGTGTGATCGAGCGTACTCAGAGCAATATGTATTGGCGGCTATGGTGCTAGCTAACCCTATTAAATACAAGCCGTTGATGCCTAACTTTTTCGTCAGCGAAGATGAAGAATTGAGTCGGGTTATTTCACCTATTTGGGATGCTAAGCACATGCAAACCGTTGAAAAACACGGCGGTTCTTTTTGGCTAGAAATTGGTGCTTGATCAAGGAGCGTAAATTCGTTCTAACTCCGTCGCTTTTGGTAATTCAACGTAGTAGATTTCTCCATTCTTCATGAGTTCCAAATACGCCTTCTCAGAAGTGTCCTTGATGCTTTCTTCGTACCTCTCCGGACTAGATACTTGAGGGCCCTCGTCATTGTAATTATTTCTTCTGGCATGAACAACAAGGTTCTTGATGTCACCTCCTATGAAATCATTTTGGACAGAAATTCGCTGTTCGTCTGCCATAACATATTGCAGCGGTAATCGAAAACTATTTGTGTGGAGCGCGGTCACTTGAACGCTATCACTCACCGTGAGCTGCATCTTTAAGATGTAGTTGCAAGTGGAAATTAAATTCGATTGAACTCCGGGAAATACTACTTGAGATTCAAAGCTTTGCACATCACTTGTGATGTTTACTTGTTGATCTTTAGAAGACATAGAGTTTGAAGTTCCACATGCGCTGCACGCGATGACGGCAATAAAAAAGGAAATTAGGTATTTTGCGAATTTCATGATGTTAAGTTAGTTGAAATGTTGAATGAAATGCGAAGTTGCAGGCTTCTTTGACCAATATTTTCATTGTGAAGATGTACTTTTGCCCCCATTCATGAAAGAACAAATCAAGCATCTTGCCAAAAAGGTACTTTCAACGTTAGGACTTCACCTAACGAAGAACCAAAAGTACGATGCCCTTTCGACCAGAATCATGCGAAAGACGATTCAACCTGAATCTGTCTGTGTTGATGTTGGTTGTCACAAGGGAGAAGTTCTTGATGAAATGATGCGTTTCGCAAAGCACGGCGACTTCTACGCTTTTGAACCAATACCAAGCATGTTTGACCAATTGGTTACGAAGTATGACGGCAAAGTCAACCTCTTTCCTTTTGCGCTTTCTGACACCGACGGAGAAACACAGTTTCAACACGTGGTCAGCAACCCTGCTTATTCTGGAATCAAAAAAAGAACCTATCAAGGGGATGAAAAGATTCAAGTAATCAAGGTGCTACAGAAAAGATTGGATGATGTCATTCCTGATAACATCCATGTTGACTTTATCAAAATTGACGTTGAGGGAGCCGAAATGCAGGTTTTACGTGGCGCAAAGTCTACCATCGTTCGTTCAAAACCGGTTATCATCTTTGAACATGGATTGGGTGCATCTGACCATTACGGAACCGCTCCTGAACATGTCTACGACTTCATGAGCGCGGAGTGCAACATGTCTATTTCAACCATGGATGGATTCTTGAAAGAAGAAGCTTCATTGGACAAAGCGTCATTTGTGAAGCAGTTTCAAGAAGCGGAGAATTATTACTTTGTAGCTCACGCTTAAGCAATCCAATTGCCCTTTAAATAGAATTCTACCACAAAGTAGACGCTTATTGCGAGCAGAATCCCTGCTGACAGTGCTTTCAACTTCCAACCAGACTGATGCATTGCGAATGCACTTAAGATGATCACTCCACCTGTAAAAGAGCAAGTCAGAAAACTAATTATATGAAGGTAGCTGCTGAGGTAAACCGAATAGACTACCCAAGTTAGCACCACCCATTTCCAATCTGCTTTTTTGATCTTTAACGACCTAAAGCCATCAATAGCCAGTGGAAAAAAGGCGGTTGCATATACGAATCTGTTCAAGCTGAATACATATCCGCTGCGGGTAAACATCACAAGTAAACAGGTCAAAGTTATCCCTGCTATTCCGAATAGTTGCACCGCATTCAATGTAGCTTTTTGCTGAGCAGAACGAATTAGCACAAACAAACACATGATCCCAATGAAGAGCGCTGAACCGTCTAATTGTGTTATTACATGACCACCCCACGTCTTCAACACCCAACTTGGCGAAGTCACGGCATTCCCCCATTCTTTTTGTGCTTCGAAGAACGACAGGAACTCACCTGTATCTATAGACTGAATTGAAAAAACAATCGCCACCCCAACTAACCCAGCCACACCTTCAATGATCCCTTTTTTCAAAGAGGGTATAAAAGCCCTTGTGGTAATCAAACGCGCAATGAATAAACTTGGAATAATGACCGCTGCGGTAGGACGAATCAGTGCACTGACCACAATTCCTAAAACTGTTAATCTGATATCATCTCGCTGGAGCCCTAGTATCACGAGGACAACAGAAACGAAAAAAAGTGATTCACTGTAAGGAATAAAAAAGAAGAGTGACACCGGAACGAGCATGGAGAAGAACAACGACTCTACTGCTATTGCTTTAGATTGTTTCAACAACCAAACACCTAAAATCCAGAAAACAGCATTGACGGCGCCCATGAAAGCAGGTCCAATGTGCAAGGCTTTCCATAAAAAAGGAAATCCTGGGAAAAAGGCCGGTGATTGAGGTGATTGGTATCCAATGGATTTGATGGCAGTGTACCAACCCGTATCGAAATAAGTGCTGCTTACTTCCAACGGTACCCCAACAATGGAAGCCGCTAGTGCACTTACGGCTATCAATAGCAATGGAATGAAGAAAATCAAGTTGTCTCGACTCATTCAACAATGACTTTGGCAATATTGAAATTGTCTTCACCTCCCCATTTTAAGAGGTACATGCCCGAAGAAAGAGATGAAACATTCGCTTGAGATCCTGTGCCTGTTAACACAACTGCCCCACGCTGATCTATGATTTGCCAATCGGTATAACTGAATGTAGTCGGAATGTACAAGGTCTCAGTTGCCGGATTCGGATAAGGAAGGGCAAACTGGTTTTCTATTTCTTCCAAGCCCGTTACAATGACGCCTTCATAGTCAATCACGTCAAGATCGTATTCATTGACAATCTCCTCATCTGGTAATCGAACTAAATAGAAGTCAGATGATCCGCTGCCGTAACTTTCCGTTTTGCCAAGGACAACAATTCTGTCTTGAGAGTCCTTAATGATTGAATACGGTTCATCGTCCTGACTTCCGCCAAAAATGGAACCACCAAGGTAAAAACCATTGGAAAAGAAGCTTCGAACGATCAACGCACCCAAGCCACCTGCCCCGTATAGATCTGTTTGCGACGCGGACAGCACCTCATCACTTCCCCAAACCAACGATCGAGGATATTGATTTCCTGTATCAGGCGTGTTGGCCCAAAAAGACCAATACTCACTTCCATCGGCTGGATCAAAGTGAACCAAGAAGAGGTCTAACGTGTTGTCTTGCGTAATATCTGTCATGGCATACCCTGCAGTTACACCATTGATACTGCTTGTGATCGCTAAGCCAGAAAAGGATGTTGAATCTCTCACATCTTCCCAAATCATACTTCCATTGGCAGACAGTTTTCGGACCACCCCCTGAGGAGTTCCGCCATCAAAGGTTCTTGTTCCAACAGTATAAATAAACCCATCATAGAACGTTATATCTCCCATTTCAGCATTGGGAAGAATATCGTAGTTATTGGAATCAACAATGTCTCCGTTACCGTTGATACGTAGCAACAATTGATCACTTCCTCCCGGCTCATTCCCGTAAGTTGTGCCAGCTATAAAGTACGATGCAGTTCCACGCACAATTTTTGTGGCCAAGTCCCAATCACCTGTTCCGTAATACTTCTCCCACTCAAGGTTTCCCATTTCATCAATGGCGTATAAAACGATGTCATACCCACCGATATCTCCTGCGTTGGTTGTTCCAAGGACGAAATAACCTCCTTCGAACCGTTCACAAATGGAAATACCTTGATCAGCTCCAACACCACCTAAGGTAACATTCCAATTAAGTGTCAAATCTTCGTTGATGGCTATGACAGCAACATCACTATTTCCATTGTCAGTGCTACTTGTAGACCCCACCATGATGTAGCCATTAGTGATTTCCATCACTTGTCTGCCTTCGTCATAAAATAGGCCTCCGTAGGTTCTCACCTCAGCAATTTGAGCCAGGCCACTGAACGGAATAGTAATTAGGAATAGATATGTTATCAGTTTATGCATGCACGTTCTTTAAAGCCATTTTCAAGGTCATCAATGTCTCTAGCAGTTCACGAAGGTTCTCCAATTTCAACATATTAGCCCCATCGCTTTTTGCAACCGACGGGTCAGGGTGTGTTTCAATGAAAATTCCATCAGCTCCTACTGCAATTGCTGCTTTCCCAATGGTAGAGATCAACTCAGGTCTGCCACCGGTCACACCGCTTGCTTGGTTCGGTTGTTGGAGGCTATGCGTGATATCCATAACTACTGGCGCATACTGCTGCATGGCGGGAATTCCTCTAAAATCTACTACCAGATCTCCATAACCAAAGGTGGTGCCTCGTTCAGTCAACCATACTTTCGCATTGCCTGAATCTTTTACTTTCTGTGCTGCAAATTGC
>JAQWQB010000124.1 GCA_029245065.1 Flavobacteriales bacterium
GTAGTAATTCTAAGGGTAGGTAGGCTTCCACATTGCGCATGGCTTCGGCCATTTGAGCGCCTTCCACTCCTTCGAGTTCAATTATGAGTTGCTTTGCTCTGGGGTCGGCACGTTGAATGAAATGGGGGATGAGTTGCCCACGGATATCTAAGAAGATACCGTCTAAATGATGATACAACGAAGGGTCATCTACATCAAGGAAAAGAACCATGGCTCCTTTGTAACCGTGTGGCTTGGTTATTTTACCTAAGTAGAAGAAATCATCTTTATTCATGGCAACGCTTTAAAAACGACTATAAATAACAAGACCGCCACAATGGGCGGTCTTGTAAAGGTTCAATAGGTAGTATCTTATTCAGCTTTGTCTGCATCACCTTCTTCAGCAGCAGGTGCCTCTTCAGCAGCAGGTGCCTCTTCAGCAGCAGGTGCTTCTTCAGCAGCAGGTGCTTCTTCAGCAGCAGGTGCCTCTTCAGCAGCAGGTGCTTCTTCAGCAGCAGGTGCTTCTTCAGCAGCAGGCGCTTCAGCAGCAGCAACTTCAGCAGCAAGAGCAGATTCCGCAGCAGCGTACTCTTTCGCTCTAGCGAGTTGAATTTCTTTTTCTTTAGCAAGACGGTCAGCACGCTCTTTCGCAGATTCGTTTTTCAACGCATCTATTTTAGCTTGAATCTTTGATTCTTTATCTGCAGACCATGCATCAAAACGTTTTGCAGCTTCTTCTTCAGTCAAGGCTCCTTTTGCCACTCCTTTTGCAAGGTGAAGCTTGTACATAAGACCTTTATGAGAAAGAATTGCACGTGCTGTATCTGTTGGGATAGCACCGGTTTGAAGCCAGTACAACGCGCGGTCAGCATCCAAGGTAATTTGTGCAGGGTTTACGTTAGGATTGTAACTCCCTATTTTCTCGATGTAGCGTCCATCACGCTTTGCACGTGCATCTGCTGTTACGATGTGATAAAATGGTTTACCTTTTTTACCGTGACGTTGAAGTCTAATCTTAGTTGGCATGATTAATTGTTTGAGGGTCCAAAACCCGGTTAATTAATTTTTAATTGAGGTGCAAAAGTACTCTATTTCTTTGACATGGTGGTTTTTTGCTTGAATTTATTTCTTTTGCTGAATGGAAAATCACCCGCTCATTGTAAACGAAGTTAAAGCTGTTCTAGAAGGAGAAGGTTCAGGACATGATTGGTGGCACATTCACCGGGTTCGCAACAATGCGTTGCAATTGGCAAAAGCGGAAGGCGCCGATGAGAGAATTACCGAGTTAGCCGCGCTTTTACATGACATTGCCGACCATAAATTTCACGACGGAGATTTAGCGATTGGTCCGGCCAGGGCGAAAAAACTATTACTACAACACGGGTACGATCTGGAAGTAGCCGAGCAAGTGGCCATAATTATCAGCGAAGTTTCATTTAAAGGAGCGGGAGTGACTACCCCCGTATCGAGCATTGAAGCCGCGTGTGTGCAAGATGGGGATCGAATGGATGCCATTGGCGCTATAGGTGTAGCACGTGCATTCGCTTATGGTGGAAACAAAAATCGATTAATGTTTGATCCATCCAATCAGCCAGAGTTGCACGATTCATTTGAAGCTTACCGAAAAGACGACGGTCCAACAATCAATCATTTCTATGAAAAATTGTTGCTCCTCAAAGACCGCATGCAAACAACCTCTGGAAAGGCCATGGCTCAGCAACGCCATGATTTTATGAAGACCTTCTTAGATCAATTTTATGCTGAATGGGGGGCTTAAGCCTTCGCTTTCGCCCTCAGATTCCGCCTTTACCCCAATCCCCGCTTCCGCCCCCACGATCCTAGCTCGTGGATTTTCAATCCATCATCCAACGCCTTTTTGAAGAAAAAAGGGCCGTTTAATTATCCACAATCACATTTTTTGGATAGCATATTCCACCGAGGCAAACTATCTTTGAAATTCACTCCTGACTTTGTCTATGATTCTCATTTTTGATACCGAGACCACCGGTTTACCGCGTGATTGGAATGCTCCGATGTCGGACCTCGATAACTGGCCAAGGCTTGTGCAGCTTGCCTGGCAGTTGCACGAACCATCGGGGAAATTGGTGTCAAGGGGAAACATCATCGTCAAGCCAGACGGCTTCTCCATTCCTTTCAACGCCGCGAAAATTCACGGCATTACCACCGAGAGGGCAGAAAGAGATGGAAGCGATTTGCTAGAAGTACTGGACGCTTTTCAAGAAGACCTTGCCAAAGCGAAGTACATCGTTGGGCATAACATTGAGTTCGATATCAACATCGTAGGGGCTGAGCTTATTCGCTCTGAAAGAGCTCCTGAATTACTGACGGATAAAAACGCCATTGACTCCAAAGACGAGTCAACGGAGTATTGCGCTATCCCTGGCGGGCGAGGCGGCAAATTCAAATGGCCGACCCTGACCGAATTGCACACGAAGCTATTTGGAGTCGGTTTCGACGAAGCCCACGACGCTGCGTACGATGTAGATGCCACGTCGAAGTGTTTCTTCGGACTGGTAACCGAAAAAGTAATTCAACTTCCAGAAGTTCCTGATGCCACAGCGGTGGTGTATGAAGCACCTGTTCTTGAGGCGGCTAACTTTGAGGAGGATAACGACCAAACGGGAACAGCTGACGTAGTTGATGCCGAGTTGCAGCAGAACCTGCAAGAACTAGCTGAACAAGATTTCGTCCACCTGCACGTCCACTCACAATTCTCCATTCTTCAGGCCGTTTCTGAAGTGAAAAAGCTGGTTAGCACCGCCAAAGAAATGAACATGCCGGCCATTGCATTGACCGACCATGGTAATATGATGGCGGCATTCCACTTCGTGCGTGCCGCATTGGCCGCAGATATTAAACCTATTGTAGGGTGTGAATTTAACGTGTGTCGAAACCACGAAGATAAATCGCAGAAAGACGATGGTTTTCAAACAGTTGTTCTAGCCAAGAATAAAAATGGATACCACAACCTGGCGAAGCTAGCTTCTAGAGCATATACCAATGGGTTCTATTATTTGCCACGAATAGACAAAGAGCTGCTTGAGCAGTATAAAGAAGACCTCGTTGTTACCACAGGCGGACTGTGGGGCGAAGTACCTTTCTTGATCCTGAATGTTGGGGAAGCGCAAGCTGAAGAGGCTTTCTTGTGGTACAAAGAACAGTTTGGTGAGAATTTCTACGCGGAATTGACCCGACACGGATTGGAAGAAGAAGACGCGGTAAATGCTGTTCTACTTCAGTTCTGCAAGAAGCATGATGTGAAATACATCGCCTCCAACAATACTTATTACACCAAGAAACAACAGGCGGCGGCGCATGATATTTTATTGTGCGTAAAAGACGCTGAGAACAATAGCAAACCGAAGAAATACATCGGTAAGCGAGGAAGAGAATTTCGCTTTGGATTCCCCAATGATGAGTTCTATATCAAGTCGCCAGAAGAGATGAAGAAACTCTTCGCCGATCTTCCTGATGCCATTAAGAATACAGCTGAAATTGCAGAACAGTGCGAAGGATATGAACTCGCACGAGACGTACTTCTTCCGGCTTATGATATTCCCGAGCAATTCGTTCACGAAGAAGACACTGCTGATGGAGGGAAACGAGGTGAAAATGCCTTCCTTAGGCACCTAACCTACGAAGGGGCGAAGAAACGCTATGGCGAAGTAACAGAAGACATTTCAGAACGACTGGATTTTGAATTGGCGACCATTGAACGAACAGGATACCCAGGGTACTTTTTGATTGTACAAGATTTCACCACCAAGGCCCGCGAAATGGGGGTGTCTGTTGGACCTGGTAGGGGCTCTGCTGCCGGATCAGCCGTAGCCTATTGCGTAGGAATCACGAATGTGGATCCCATCATGTACGACTTGCTTTTTGAGCGTTTCCTGAATCCAGATCGTGTGTCCATGCCCGATATTGATATCGACTTCGATGATGAAGGAAGACAGCGCGTTATTGATTATGTAATTGAAAAATACGGGTCGAATCAGGTGGCACAAATCATCACCTATGGTACCATGGCGGCCAAGTCGTCCATTCGTGATACGGCGCGTGTGATGGAACTTCCGTTGCCAGATGCAGACCGATTGGCGAAGCTCATACCAGACATCAGTTTGGCGAAGCTCTTCGGTTTACCTCCAAAAGAACTATCAGCAAAACTTCGAAATAAGGAAGATGTAGATAAAGCGAATACCCTCAAGGAGCTTTCAACCGGGAGCGACTTGGAAGCGCGCACGATTAATACGGCGCGTGAGTTGGAAGGGTCTGTTCGAAACACAGGGATTCACGCTTGCGGTGTGATTATCACGCCTGATGACATTACCAATTACGTTCCGATTGCTACCGCGAAGGACTCTTCTATGGCCTGCACGCAATTCGATAACTCAGTAGCAGAAGATGCTGGGCTATTGAAAATGGATTTCTTGGGACTGAAGACGCTTACCTTAATTAAGGATGCGGTTAAAAATGTGAAAGAACGCCACAATGTGGACCTTGATCCAGATGCCTTTCCACTCGATGATGTTCCTACTTATGAACTTTTCCAGCGGGGCGAAACCGTGGGGATTTTCCAGTATGAATCGGCTGGGATGCAGAAGTATCTGAAAGAGTTAAAGCCTACTGTATTTGCCGATTTGATTGCCATGAACGCCCTCTACAGGCCGGGTCCATTGGAATACATTCCATCCTTCATTAAGCGTAAGCACGGAACTGAAGAGATTAAGTACGACCTCGATGCCATGAAGGAGTACTTGGAGGAGACCTATGGAATTACGGTGTACCAAGAGCAAGTAATGCTGTTGTCTCAAAAGCTTGCAGGTTTCTCCAAAGGTGAAGCCGATACCCTGCGTAAGGCAATGGGTAAGAAAAAGTTAGATCTGTTGGCAAAGATGAAGCCGCAGTTCTTGGATAATGGTGAGGAGCGCGGACATGATCGAGAGATTCTTGAAAAAGTTTGGAAAGATTGGGAGGCCTTTGCATCGTATGCCTTCAACAAATCGCATTCTACGTGCTATGCTTGGATTGCCTATCAAACGGCGTATTTAAAGGCGAATTATCCGGAAGAGTACATGGCATCTGTGCTTTCCAACAACATGAATGATATTAAGTCGGTTACCTTCTTCATGGAAGAGTGCCGAAGAATGGGAATTCCTGTATTAGGGCCAGATGTGAATGAATCGGCCTACAAATTCAGGGTGAACGATGCTGGTGCCATCCGTTTTGGATTGGGAGCCATGAGAGGAGTTGGAGAAGGAGCTGTGAACGCTATTGTAGAGGGAAGAGAAGAAGGAGCATACGTTTCGATCTATGACTTTTCCCGACGGGTCAATTTGAAAGATTGCAACAAGCGCGTCTTTGAAGGCTTGGCGCTTGGAGGAGGTTTTGATAGTTTCGAAGGAGTGAGTCGTTCACGTTACTTCGCCGTAGATGAAAAGGGGCGAATGGTGATTGAAAATGCCATTCGTTACGGACATGCTTGGCAAGAGAGTGAGAATTCTTCGCAAGTGAGTTTATTCGGCGAAGCAAGTGCCATTGAAATTCCTGAACCCATCATGCCGGAAACGGAAGAGTGGAACATCTTGGATCAACTCAACAAGGAACGGGAAGTGGTCGGAATCTACATTTCAGGACATCCATTGGATGACTTCAAGGTAGAAATGGAGCATTTGTGTACCCGAGATGGGTTGAAGATTTTGCTTGAATTGGATAAGTACAAAGGGCGAAACTTCGCTTTTGGCGGAATGGTTTCTGGGGTCGAACATCGAACCAGCAAAAATGGAAAGCCTTATGGTATTTTCACCATTGAAGATTACAACCACGCAGAACGCTTTTTCCTCTTTGGGGATGATTACGTGAAGTTTCGGGAATACCTTGTAGATGGTTGGTTCTTGTTTATCAAAGGGTCAGTAAAGGAAAAACCTTTTAGACGAGATAACCCCGAACTAGAATTTAAGATTTCTCAAGTTGAGCTGTTAGCAGACATCCGTGAGCGGATGAAAGGCGAGCTGAAGTTGACTGTTGATCTTGCCGCATTGAATGACCGTTTGGTAACTGATTTGGCGGCCATGGTTGAAAAGTACCCGGGGAATACACCAATGACCTTGGAGATTCGAGACCTGAATGCGGCGATTACCATGCCGAGTAAATCGGCACGAGTTGAATTGGCGAATGACCTATTGAGAGAGCTTGAGCAGATGGATGAAATCCAATTTCAAGTACTGACGAAATAGGACATAGCGAACAAAACATGACACAAAATAGTTGATAGGGTGTCAAATTGACACAGATAATGCCTTGGCAATAATTTTGTGTAGTTGAATGAGAAGCATACTTTTGAAATAACACAATAGACAAATACAATATTATGGCTGTAGAACTTACAGACGCGAACTTTGAACAAATCGCGCTCCAGGCTGATCAACCAGTGATGATCGACTTCTGGGCAGAATGGTGTGGACCATGTAGAATGGTTGGACCAATCGTTGAAGAAATGCACGGAGACTACGAAGGCAAAGCGGTAATCGCTAAAGTGAACGTAGACGAAAACCCAAACATTTCAGCAAAGTTTGGCATTAGAAATATTCCAACAATCATCTTCTTGAAGAATGGTGAAATGGTTGACAAATCAGTAGGCGCAGTGCCAAAGAATGTCCTTACAGACAAGATGGACAACCTACTGTAATCTATTTTTAAGATAACAATACTTAAAATCCCTCCTTGGTCTCCATCGAGGGATTTTTTATATCTTCTTTCACGCTTTTGTACCCAAGAGCCTAGCTCGTGGAAAAGAAATAATATGCCGATAAACATAGACAGACGTGAATTCCAACAACTAGGAAGGCTAGAATTCCTTGCCAAACAGGCTGTGGAAGGTTTTATTACGGGGATGCACAAGAGTCCATTCCATGGATTCTCTGTTGAGTTTGCGGAACATCGGTTATACAACTCAGGAGAGTCTACTCGTCATATTGATTGGAAGCTATTCGCTCGAACAGAGAAGTTGTTTACCAAGCGTTATGAGGAAGAAACCAACTTGCGTTGTCAATTGGTGATTGATCATTCGAGCTCCATGTATTATCCTGGGCCCGTGTCGCCTGATAGCAATGATTTCAACAAGATTAAGTTTTCGGTTTACGCTGCTGCTGCATTGATTGAGTTGTTCAAACGTCAGCGCGATGCTGTGGGTATCAGCTTATTTGCGGAAAAACTGGACCTACATACATCGGCACGATCCAATCCGGCTCACCATCGTTTTCTATATGCTCATATGGAAGAGCTGTTGAATACGGTTGGGGAAAAGAACCAGACGAAGACCTTCGCCATAGATGTATTGCATGAAATTGCTGAGAGTGTCAACAAGCGTTCTTTGGTGGTGCTGTTTAGCGATATGTTCAGTGCGGGCAACCAAGACGAGCTTTTTGCGGCATTGCAGCATTTGCGCCATAACAAGCACGAAGTCATCATCTTTCACGTGGTAGATAAGAAGACAGAAATGGAATTCGATTTCCCGAACCGTCCGCTCACGTTCATTGATCTAGAGAGTGGGGAAGAGGTGAAAGCCAATCCGGTTGATGTAAGAGAGAACTACTTATCGCAAATGGCGGCATTCCATTCAGATCTCAAAATCAGGTGTGGTCAGTACCAGATTGACTTTGTTGAAGCTGATGTGAATGACGGCGTCAATCCGATTCTCTTGGAGTACATGTTGAAGCGTCAGAAGCTTTATTGAGTCGATGAGGTGGAAGTTATTCGATTTTCAATGTGGTTGAAAATCAACCCCCTCCGAGGAAAAGCGATTAAAATCGAAAAAAAGTTCATTTGAACTCTTGTGCAGAATAAGAAATCATCTATCTTTGCAACCGCTTTGAGAGCAAAGCAAGTGCTACGGTTTTTTAACTTAATCCCATCGCGGCTTACACCCCGTAGCACGAAACATAAGAAGTTGGTCTGGTAGTTCAGTTGGTTAGAATACTTGCCTGTCACGCAAGGGGTCGCGAGTTCGAGTCTCGTCCAGACCGCCAACAAAGTTAGCCTCTCCGTATTGGAGGGGCTTTTTTTATGCCGATGTTTTACACTTACGTTCTATATTCAGAGAACTTAGATTTATTTTACAAAGGTTCCACTTCAAGTCTTGAAGTACGATTCAACAGGCACCAAAGCCGTAGTGAAAAGTCTACAAAAAGAGGTGTGCCGTGGACGTTGGTTTGGTATGTTGAAAAAAACACACGCAGCCAAGCGGAGAATTTTGAATACAAGCTGAAGAATCTATCTCGAAAACGATTGTGTTCATTGATGTTAAAGTATCATGAAGGGTTCGCGAGTCGTGACGAAAAGGAAATCATAGTGTCCCCATCCCCAAAAATCGTGCAGTTCAAACATAAAGTAGATTTAAGCCGTGTAATAATTGGAACACGAATGTGAGACCGGAAATTAGATTAGAATTTACAACCCTAAATCACCCCTTCGTCCTCCTTCTCCTCCCCCCATCCAGTCAATTTCTCCACTCACTTCCCCAATACCAACTCAACTTCCGAACGTCATAGCCGTTCTACTTTCGCAAAAGCTATTCAACTATCACTACCTCAGAAGAAACCTGTCCCTCCATTTGATGAGTCATTAAATAGCTGCCTGATGCCAAATCGTTCAGCGGGATAGACATGATCAACTGTCCTGTTGTTGGAACGGTTGATTGAAGCTGTCCTGTCATGCTGTAAATGGAAATCAATCCGTCAGTTGAAGGGTGCGAAAGCTCAATGGTTAACAGTCCATTTGATGCAGCAGGATTAGGGTAAATGCTGAATTCGCTTTTTTCAACCTCGGAAATATTCGTTCCTACGTCTTCACATTGCACGATTGCAATGTTATCGAAACAGATGTAACCGAATTCGTTGTAGCAATCGCCCTCTTGGTTTCCGGTGATGATGAGGTACGAATAACTTCCTGGTGAAGTGAAAGAAATTGATCGTTCAACCCAATTCTCCGTATCCGGGATATTTTCAGAGCAGCCTAAAAGTTCCACATCGTCCATCTCAGCCACGGGAATAGGGATGTCAAGTCCGCCTGCAGGCACAAGAGGCGTATTCGTCCCAAAAACGCACAACGCATAACAAGGAGATTCCGATGGATCTTGTTGTCCGGTGAACCCCACAATGGCGTCAAATGTGATGCAGTATTCTTCGCCTTGCATCAAATGCTCAGTTAGCTCTTCTCCGAGTCCTTCGCTGAGGTAGTAGCCTCCATAACCAACTCCTGAGGCAACCGGAGGGACCGATGGGTTATCAGTTGCTGACAATGCCGTGCATTCTTCATACCAGCCATCAGCTGTTCCCTGCACTGATATCCAGTGGGCCATGGTGTTGCTAATCGATGTGTCAAAATCAAATACAGGTGGACAGTCATCCAAGGATTCGAAATCGCCGTTTTGAAATTGTTGGGAGAAGAGGGGAGTGCTTGCAATTGAAAGCAAGAGTAGGAGAGGGAGTAATCCTGACATAGTGGATTATGTAAGGTGATTCAATTTAGGAAAAGCACGATGATTGTGGGAGTGAAAAGAGTGCAAAGGTTGAAAGGCTTGTTGACAGGATGCCCTGTTAGCAGAAGTCGGTTTTTCAATCAACATCAGGCGTTAGCAGCAAATTATAGCGGAATCATGACTTCGAATCAACCTTAAAACAAACGGAGTAAAAAGGCCGCAAAAAAAGTGTTCCATTCTGTTGCGTAACACGAATCCTAATCTATCTTCGCTCGGCTCAATAACCAAAAGATAGTAGGGAGAAATTCGCCTAAAATTGTAATAACTATGAGTGTTAAGATCATACACCCAGATACGTTCGAAGCACAAAATCATTGGTATGCCAGCGCGCACAATGCAACGCTCCATCCAATGATGAAGTTCTTCTTAAACATGTCTACCGATCAAATTTCTGAACGGTACTGTCATTTACACCCAGAAGTAGAGAAACAATCGGTTGATGAATTGTTGAATTACAAACCGAAATTCTTCATGCATTCAGGTACTGATTTGATACATGTCGCTTCCAAGGACGGAAACCGAAAGATGGTCGTGATTGAAACAAATTCATCTCCAAGTGGACAGAAATCCATGCCGGTCGTAGACGATTTTCAGGAAATGGGCGGCTATAGAAATTACGTAGAACAGACTTTCAAACCCTATCTAAAGGGAAAAAGAATGATTGATGGTGCCTTGGCAGTCATCTACGACAAAAATCCCATGGAGGCCAGCGGATATGCCCACGCGATGGCCGATGTATTCAAAGAAAACGTGTTTCTAATTCCGTTTTTTAACAACGGTGCTGCGGATGAAACCATCCGGGTCAATAATGGTGTCATTGAGTTTCAAAACGAACAAAAATGGGTTCCCATTAGAGCTTGTTTTCGTTACGTGACGCAAAAACCTTGGAATAGATTACCTATTACGGGCAAAACAATCGTGCTCAATCCGGTGATAACCTGTCTCGCTGGTGGAAGAAACAAATTGGTGGCGAGTAAGGCGTACGAAATGTTCAATGCAGATTTCAAACGATCCAATCTTGTCATCAATACACCAGAGACCATCTGGGATGTTGGAAAAGAAGAGATTCCATTGTGGGTAGAACGAATGGGAGGGAAGGCTGTGATTAAGATCCCATACAGCAATGCCGGACAAGGTGTCTTCACCATCGTTAATGAAGAAGAGCTTCAACGGTTTATGGAACGTGATTTTGAATATGATAAGTTCATCGTTCAAGCGCTCATTGGAAACAGAGAATGGAGCAGTGAATTCACTGGAGGAAAACTCTACCATGTGGGCACAGTACCAACCAAAAGAGGGAAGAGCTATGCCATGGATGTGCGCATGATCATCCATTACACAAAGGAGGGGTTCAAGCCCTTGAGCCTTTATTCACGCAGGGCGGAAAAACCATTGGCGAAAACCATTCAGTCTGGAGAAGAATCGTGGAGTATTCTAGGTACCAATTTATCAGTAAAGGAAGGGGAGAATCAGTGGAATAGCGATGTTTCTAGACTACTTATGATGGATGTGAAAGGTTTTAACCTATTGGGAGTCGGCCTTGATGATTTGATGGATGGTTTTATCCAAAGCGTCATGGCAACGAAAGCCATAGATGATATGGCGATGCGACTTGTCAGCAGCAAATCAACCTTCAGAAAGAACCTTTTTAAGGAATTAAATAACGACGCTTCATTGCTAAATGAGATCAAATATGACAAATGATGTTCAGGTGAGACACGAATTAGATTTGGACTCACTATCACCAGGAATACACAAATTCTACATGGATATCATTGCGAATGGTATCGCGCAAGACATCCATGTTCCAATCATGGTGCTTAAAGGAAGCAAGCCAGGGCCCGTGCTAGGCGTTACTGCTGCGGTACACGGAAATGAACTGAACGGATTGAAGATCATTCAAAAGCTATTCAAGGAAGTGGATGGTATGGACATCGCCGGAACATTGGTAGGGGTTCCGGTAGTGAATGTGCCAGCATTGCTAAATCACGAGCGGTATTTTTCCGATAATGAAGACATCAATCGGATCATGCCCGGAAGAGAAGATGGAAATCAAAGTCAGGTTTATGCGTACCGAATTGTCAATCGCATTATCGCGAACATGGAGTTCCTTTTGGACTTGCATACTGCTAGTTTTGGCAGAGTGAATAGCTATTACATCAGGGCGAATATGAGGTCGAAGATGTCGAAGAAGTTAGCTCAATTGCAAAATGCAGACATCATATTGAACAATGAAGGAGGCGATGGCACCTTACGGGCCGCTGCTACTGATTTGGGAATCCATGCGATAACCCTGGAAGTGGGAGACCCTAACAAATTTCAAAAAGGCATGATTCGTTCTGGACTGGAAGGAATCTTCAATGTGATGAGCTTCTTGAAGATGATTGACGATGAAATCACCGTGCCGAAAGAAGAAGTTGTCACGTGTCAAAAATCGTACTGGATTTATGCCGATCGAGGAGGAGTGCTTGAAGTTTATCCTGATGTCACAGACATGGTCAAGCAAGGCGAGGAAATAGCTGTCATTCGAAATGTTTTTGGTGAAAAGATAAAATCTTATGTTGCCCCTGAAGATGGAATTGTAATTGGCAAAAGCACACATCCTATTGGGCAGACCGGCAGTAGGATTTTACACCTAGGCATCATTTAGCATTGTAAATTCATTTGGAAGCATCTTCTAATTTGGGCCGATAAAAGCTTTCGAGACGAATACTGATTCTTCTGACGGAGTCTTGATGTAATCTTGTTCGCAGCTAAAAGGTTAAACAACCGATTTGGAAGCACAAGAAAGTTAAGTCACTTCTTCGAGGTGGCTGAGCTTGCTGAAGCCTCGTTGACGAATACAGCTACGTTTGGTTAATTCACCAAGTTTTCGGCACTTCGACACTTCGACACTTCGATAAACTCTGTGACTTCTACTCAGTGACCTCTATTCAGTGTCCTCTATTCGGTCACCCTGAGTAGCAGAAATTAAAATCGCCATCGCCATCGCATCCGCTGTAGCCTTGGCGAAGGCGGAACACAGCCCGTCCCGGGCCCTCCTTCCCTCCCCGCCATCCTGCCTTGCCGGCCAAACCTAACGCCCTTTTCCAAAACAACAAACCTTTTCAACCACAACTTTGCCACCGTACCATCTCAGTTTATATTCGTCGCCGCTTAACCCATAATCTCCAGTTCTTCTATCCAATTTAGCAACTTCCAACCCCCGCTTAACCGCAACTTTACCAGCGCACTAAGTTGATTTGTAGTCGCAAAATATAAGGTTACACTGCGAACAGCACTTTTTGGCAATCCCATGCACTTTTTTGGCTTAAATAACAGTGCGCTTAGATAAAACCAACCAAACAATCGACCAAAATTCTTCGCGATGCCGTCCCAGAAGTTCATCGCATCGTCCCAGAAGTTCACGATGCCGTCCCAGAAGTTGAACCGACGCTCCCAGAAGTTCATCGCACGGTTCTAGAACGCTTACCAAGCGTGCCAACAACCCAACCAGTCGTCCCAGCAAGTCAACCAATCGTGCCAGCAACCCTTCACATTGTGCCAGCACTTCATCATGTCGTTCTAGAACGCTTCGACATCGTCCAAGGAGTCCGCGATGTCGTCCCAGCAACTCATCCTATCGTCCCAGCAACTTATCCACATCCCAAAACTAATTGTTGCATCCCCAAAACTTTCTTCGATAACCCCAAAACTTTTCGAAAAGAGGTAAAATTGAAAACGAAAAGAGGGAACGAAATTGAACGCAAAAGCAAAATGAAATGGCATGCCCTTCTACTGATTTCTGACGACAAACTAGGAATGAGAAAACCGACAAAAAATGCCGTGCCCTCAGTCGCCATTTTAGCATCGAAGGAATTCTGCTAATCAAATTAGTAAGTACTTCGCCAATGTCTAATGCAGAAAATGACCTTTAGAATCACATAGCAACAACTATTTTGTCGTCAGAGCCCAAAGTTTCGTCAGAGCCCAAAGTTTCGTCAGAAATAGAGACTTTCGAATCAAATAGAATGGGTAATGCTTCCCAGAATCGCTCATCAACAAGTGCGTTGATTCGCACGTTTCATTAAGAAAAGCAATTACGTTTCAGCCAAAGGCGAAGTCCATTGCGCGATACCTTATAGGAGGTACCATCTTCGGACTGGGATGGGCGCTGGCAGGAGCTTGCCCCGGACCAATGTACGTCTTGGTTGGAGCTGGTGAGTGGAGCTTTTTGGTAATTCTGTTGTCTGCAATTGCCGGCACCTTTGTCTACGGATTGATTAAAGATAAATTACCCCATTAGTCTGTTTACACCAAACGCTGTGCTTGGCACATACCACGAGCTAGGCTCGTGGCTACAAAACCCGCCGCGTAAAATGTGACGCTCCGAATGGATGGTCATTAGCTCGATCCTGCACTACTCATAACTCAAGACTCAAATCTCGGATATCACCCCTCAGTACTCAAGACTCAGCACTCAAAACTCCGTATTCAAAACTCAAGACTCAAGACTCAACCCTCAAAACCTGTTAAAGTGTAACAATTGTAACGTCTATATCTTTCATTCTGCCCTAACTTTGCACCGAACATAGAAGAGATCCTGATATGAAAATAGAGCAACTATATACCGGATGCCTCGCTCAAGGGGCATATTACATAGAGTCGAACGGCGAAGTCGCTATCATCGATCCGTTGCGTGAAGTGCAGCAGTACATCGATCTAGCAGAAGAACGAAAAGCCACAATTAAGTATGTTTTTGAAACACACTTTCATGCAGACTTTGTAAGCGGACACGTAACATTGTCTGAAAGAACGGGTGCTCCTATCATATATGGTCCTAACGCGAACCCGTCATTTGAAACAATTGTTGCTTCAGATGAGCAAGTATTTCAGTTGGGCGATGTAACCATCAAAGTGTTGCATACTCCTGGACATACCATGGAAAGCACTTGCTACTTGTTGCTAGATGAATCTGGAAAAGAGCATGCGCTTTTCAGCGGAGATACCCTCTTTTTAGGAGATGTTGGAAGACCAGACCTTGCACAGAAAGCAGCGAGTATGACGCAAGAAGACCTTGCCGGATTGCTTTTCGATAGCCTCAGAACGAAAATCATGACCTTGCCAGATAGCACCATTGTTTATCCAGGACATGGAGCAGGAAGTGCTTGTGGAAAAAACATGAGCAAAGAAACAGTAGGTTCAATTGGCGATCAAAAAGCAACCAACTACGCACTTCGTCCTGACATGACGAAGGAGGAATTCGTAAAAGAAGTAACGGATGGATTGTTGCCTCCGCCGGCTTACTTCCCAATGAATGTTCAAATGAACAAGGAAGGCTATAGCGATGTAGATCAAATCATAGCCAAAGGACAGAATGCACTTTCGCCTGCTGCTTTCGAAGCCGCTGCGAACGAAACGGGTGCCGTTGTTCTTGATGTGCGCCACCAATTTGAATTTGTAAAAGAACATGTGCCGCGTTCTACTTTCATCGGCATCGATGGCGGATTTGCCCCGTGGGTAGGAGCGCTTATCAAGGATGTCAAGCAACCCATTCTGTTGATTACACCAGAAGGCAGGTTGAAAGAGACAATCACAAGACTATCTCGTGTCGGCTTTGACAATATCATCGGCTACCTAGATGGAGGAATCAAAAGTTGGAAAGAGGATGGAAGAGATGTTGACGCCATTGAAACCATCACTGCCGAGGCACTCGTAGCGCTTCTTGAAAAAGAAAATTCGTACGTCGTTGATGTACGAAAAGAAACAGAGTTCAATGCTGAGCACCTTGCTGATGCGATCAATGCGCCACTTGACAACTTGAATGATCATCTTCCTGTTTTCAAAGAAGACGGTACAACCTACATGCACTGTGCTGGAGGTTATCGTTCGGTCATTGCCAATTCAATTCTCAAAGCGAAAGGAATTCACAATGTTATTGACGTTTTAGGCGGTTTTGGAGCCATCCGCAAAACGGGTGTTGAAACAACAGATTTCGTTTGCCCTTCAACCAAGAAATAATAGAACAATGGGTTTTCTAGCTAAACTAAAAGAGATTTTTGTTGGTCCTGATCCGAGTTTCTATAAAGAGAAAATTGAGAATGGAGCCGTGATCATTGATGTTCGAACGAAAGAAGAGTTCAAGGCAGGACATTTGCCAGGAAGCAAGAACATGCCTCTCAAAGGACTCAGGAAAGAAGCGAACTCTTTGACAGGGAAAGAAGTAATCTTAGTTTGTAGGTCTGGAGCGCGAGCTGCTACGGCAAAAGGAGTTCTGAATTCAAAAGGGATTACAGCCCACAATGCCGGTTCATGGACATCTTTGCAAGGACTTTAAGCTCATCTTTTTCTTAAAATTAACGTCGACATCCAGCGTAGATTATTCACGTTGACGGTCTTCAGGGGTTCAGCGAATTCCAACTGCGTTTCCTGCAGCAATTCACTCAATATGCCTTCGTCTAACAAGTAGCGTTCACTTTCGTCGGGAAGATAGGCGCGCCCATTTTTGTCGATTTCAATGGTGTTTTCCAACCCAATGTTGGAGGTCATTCGAATGAATAAAATGCCTGAAGGGCTAAGAAAAGAAGTTAGTGCCTTGAACTGCTCTCGGAATTGAGCATGGTTTTCAGCGAAGTGAAGAACAGCATTGCAAATCACGAAATCGAATGGTGTTGTTGAGGAGAAGGTCTCTATTCGATCTACTGAAAAGGAATGCGTTGAAGCAGGGTAGTGCTCTTGTAGTTCATGGATGGCTTCTTCATTCGGGTCGAAACCTTGTACCGAATATCCCTCCGTCAAGAAGAGGTTCATGTTCCTTCCGAAACCACAACCCGCGTCTAGAATTCGGTCGTTTTCTGAAATGTATCCTTTCAGAATAAGATCGATCAAATAGATATCAGTGTTAGATAGTTTCTTAATTAAGTCCATCTTTCAAAGAAAGGAATTAATCTGTTCTTTGCGAATAGTTCACCACAACCGAAAAGCGGCAATGCGCTTCAAAAGGGAGCCAAATGGATTGTTGAGTGTGTAACGCTTTCGCTCTACAACAACTTTCTTGCGTTTTCGCCACTTCATTCGACCAATTTCAACCATTGGTTTTTCAATGAATTGATAGCTAAATGAGCTTAACCCGATGGACAGCATGAAGGCCAAAATAAAAGTGAGCCCAGCGCTTGTTCCAAATAGATCTTGAAATAGGTCACCGAACCATAAATTGGTCGATTCGAATACAATAGGATGCAATAAATACAAGCTATAGGATATGTGGCCTAGCCAGCGGAAAGAATTATGAGCCGTACCTTTTAGTTGCCAATTCATGGTGCTGAATCCTAAAACAACCATCCCGCAAGCAAGGGTAAATACAATCCTAGGAACACCACAAATAAGTTGTAGACGTTCTCCGGTCACTGGAAACAGCATGAACAGCGCAGCACCGAAAAGAATGAGTAGAAAAGAAAATCGTGTGCCAAACGACAGTCGCTTTCGGTAATGGCCAATTGCAAACCCACCTACAAACAAGAAAACCTGGTTGAGTGGATTGGTATACAAGTACCATTCTTCAGACAAAGATGAAGAACCGTCGATTAAGAAAAAAGCAAACCACCCATATAACAGGGCTGAGAAGAGCAGTAAGATCGCTACTCCGCTCTTGAATTTGCGTGTAACGATAAACATCAATGGTAGTAAAGCGTAGAAGACTAATTCATTCCCGATTGACCAGGCTCCGGTGGCGAAGTAATGGTCCCAGCTGAAAAAAGCGAACAGTCCCGTTGCATTCATGATCAACTGGTCAACATCAATTGGACCATGGATAAATAACAAATGCATAAAAGTCGCGATCCAGAGCAATGGAAAAATGCGAAGAAACCGTTTGAGGAAAAATGATTTACCCCAAGACATTTTCGGGCGAAATTTTGATTGATAAACGAGGTAGAAGGTGAGACCGCTTAGTAAATAGAAAATCGAAACGCCATAAATACCCACTCTTCCAAGTAGCGTAGAAGCATCGTATTGGCCAAAAGTCCAACTGCAAAAATGGTACAGTAGGATAGCCAAAGCAGCGAAGCCTCGTACATAATCTAATATGTCTAATCGTTTCATCAGAACAAACTGTCCTGTGAATCAATCTGCTAAGCGTAGGTAAATGTACTTTGTGCCATGTAGGACAACAACGATTGCCAAGTAGGCTTTGCCTTCCAACCAAGGCGTAATATCGGTTATACGTTGAACAAATAAATAATGTAACTTCTGAAAAACCTTGACCACAGATGAAAACACTACTACTCATTATTACCACTGTTCTTACCATTAGCCTTTCGGCTCAGATTGATGTGAGAATGACGAGAATCGACACTGATCTTCAGATTGTTGAATTAACAAACTATGGAAGCTCAACAGTTGATGTTGGGCCTTTTTACTTGTGTAATTTTCCTTTCTACCTACAAATCTCAAACAGCACAGCCATCATAGGAAACACGAATCTAGGACCTGGCCAATCTGTAACAGTACATTGGAATCAAATTAATCCTCTGGATGCAGAATTAGGGATTTATGCTTTTAACAGCTTCTCCAATCCCAACTTTATGGTTGATTATGTTCAATGGGGTTCTGCTAATCACCAACGTGAAATCGTTGCCCTTGGAGCACTGTTATGGGTCGATGATGAATTTTTAACAGGAGGATCGCCTTTCACTTGGATTGGGCCTGATGGCAACATAGGGGAGTCTGCTTGGATAACAACAGTATCGGGTTGCACGTATTTACAAGCTGAAAATTACGATCCTGACGCTACGGTAGACAACGGGATTTGTGATTTTGCAGGAGATCCATGTCCGGCGGATTTCGACGATTCTCAGATGGTTGATGCTGCAGATTTACTATTCTTTCTCGCAGCATTTGGAACAGGATGCAACTAAGGCTTTCTCAGCCAACCAACTGCTTCTTCACCTATGGTGTAATGACCATTTTTTTTCGTCAGTGTCAATTTAATGAATGCTGGCCCGGCGTTTTGTTGTGCAATTTTTATGTGATTTTCCGTTACTTCACTTATGATGGCCACATGCCCGTAAGGCTCAGCCCAATTTAAAACGAGCAGGTCATTCTCTCTTGGTTGCTCTTTATTTCCGTTCTCAAATTGAAATAGCCCTCTCGAATTGTTCATACTTCCATGAGAAACGGAAGGGTCGAAGTAATCAATAGCATGCCCCCATACATTCGGCATGGTATGTTCGAGGTAATCGAAATAATAGCGTTTCACGAATTCAACACATTGCCATTTTAGCCCGTAACGATAACCGCTCTCTGACCGATTAACAGAATTATCTCCACCTGAGTAAATCTCTATTCCGTTAAATTCTCCAATGGAAAAGGACGGCACAGTAGTAGGAGAAAAGATAAATAGGCCGAAGATGCAGGTAATAATAGATAGATTCATGGCAGAAGATGTATGTTGAAAACGTTAACCTTTTTGTCTTATTGTAGGAAGCCGGAATCTCAAA
>JAQWQB010000126.1 GCA_029245065.1 Flavobacteriales bacterium
GTGGTCCACTTACTTCGTGCAAGTCAGCGTTTTGAATAGCAGTGAGTTTTGACGTTCCTTTCTTGTATGAAAGATGAACGTTCTTGCCTCCGGCTAGCACAGAAAGTGCGTCCATCCCTTCTTGGAACTCAACTTCATTGCCTTCCATCACAAAATCTGCGTCTGGGGCAAGTGGAGAAGAATCGAATCCTGAAACGAAAATGTCTCGAGGCATGTCTTCGGGGTTGGCTACAATGCTAAATGGACGTTGTTCAATAACAGGCCACAACCCACCTTCGAGAAGGTGTTTGATCAACTCTTCGCGCTTCGCCCCTTTAGCGGAACGGGCACCGAAGTCTTTGAATTGGTTTGTGCTATCTGCTTGAATTTGAACTTCAAGAATACGTCGCTTCTCCCCTCGTACAATGGCTTTCACCACTCCACTAACGGTTGCGTTGTATTTGATCACATCGTTATACTTGTCGAAGAACAATGTGTCTCCGGCTTGAACTTGGTCGCCTTCGCGTACCACTAATTTCGGAACTAGTCCGTGGAAGTCTGTGGGTTTGATGGCAAACACCGCTGCTTTAGCCGCAGAACCTAGTGTTTTCTCAGCCTCACCTTCGAGTCTGATATCGCATCCCTTCCGAATCCTTATCGCTTTCGCCATGTTTCGGTAAATATCCTTTATTTTGGAGCGCAAAATTAACGAATTGTGCTCGTCGTCGACGGACACAAACTCCTTTTCTACACAATTTAGAATGAATCTACATAAGCAGCTCATCCCTTTGTCAGTAAAGGAGTCCCCGTTAGTAATCTACTCGTTATTAACAGTTTTACTCATTACTTCGTGTACTTCGTACATAGACACTGGGTCTACAAGCACCTCTTCCACCCCTACAAATGCCTCTGAAGAACCATCGGTAGAATGGACGTACACCAACGCGGTCTACGATGATTTCATCAGAAGTGCTCAGCTTTATTCCGAAAATGATCAATTGGCCCCTCCCTACATCCCGTTGAATGGGTTGTTTCTTACGTGCCGATTTGATGATCTTCGTGGTGGATTTAACGACTTCAACTACCAAATTGTTCACTGCGATTACGATTGGAGTCCTTCAGATTTAGAAGAGCATGAGTACGTGCAAGGATTCAACGACAACAGCATCACTGAAATGGATGAAAGCTTCAACATGAAGCAGATGTACACCCATTATTCATTCACATTTCCGAATGACATGATGAAAATCACCCTTTCGGGAAATTACCTTTTAATGGTGTATCCCGATGGTGAAGAAGACGCACCAATTTTCACGCAGCGTTTCGTGGTGTATGAAAACTTAATTGGGTACGATGTCAATGTCAAGCCATCGACCATTATTTCTGAGCGCAGGTACAAGCAAGAAGTAGATTTCGAACTCAAACAAGTATCCTACCCTATTTACGACGCGTATTCAGACCTGGACATGGCCATTCTACAAAATGACCGTTGGGACAATGCCATTTTCGACCTCAAGCCGGTTTTCATGAAAGGATCCACCTTCGTGTATGATTTCGATGAAGAGAACAACTTCGATGGACTGAATGAGTTTCGTTGGTTTGACAGTAAAAGCATTCGTTTCAACGCACTGGGCACTGACTCCATAAGATTGGTAAACAACCAATGGAACATGTACTTACACCCCAGCGAACGCCGCACGTACGAAGTATACCGGACTGACATCGATTTAAATGGAAAAAGGCTTTTGAAGAATGATGACTTTGATTGGTTCTTGGAATCAGAGTACATGTTCGTTCATTTTTCGTTGCCTTATGACTTCAAGTATCCTGCCGCTGACATTTATGTTGTTGGCGAGTTTACGAATTGGAACTTTCTTGACAAGGCGAAGATGAAATGGAATGAATCTGCGAAACGCTACGAATGCTCCATTTACCTGAAACAAGGACTTTACAACTACATGTACAGCGTTGTTTCAGCTGAGGACCCCAAAGGTGATATGCCTGCCATTGAAGGGAACAACCAAGAAACGGAGAATACGTACAGCATATTCACCTACTACAACGATCCACAAGGATACAGCAGGGTTATTGGCCTTTACATCACCGATTCATACAATAAGTAAAATAGGATGAATAGCGTGTTAGTTCGCTTTTTCGAGGCCTAGCTCTGCTCCTTTTAAGAGCATGAAATCGAATGCTTCGTCGTAATCGTTGCGGATTTCGCCCTCTAGAATGGCCTCCTTGATGAGACGCTTCAATTTACCAACGTTTGCAGAAGGCGGAATACCGAATGTTTCCATAATGCATTCACCAGAAACGGGAGGCTGAAAATTCCGCACTGAATCTTTCTGCTCTACTTCGATCAGTTTTTGCTTGACCAAATCGTAGTTCTTGAGGTAACGCTTGACCTTGCTTTCGTTTTTAGACGTGATGTCTGCCCTGCAAAGAATCATCAAATCATCGATGTCATCTCCCGCATCAAATAGCATTCGGCGGATGGCGCTATCTGTGATTTCTTCTTTGGTTAAGGCAATTGGTCTTAGGTGAAGCAGCACCAACTTTTGCACGTACTTCATTTTCTGATCCAATGGAAGCTTCAATCGCTTGAAGATTTTCGGCACCATGCGCGCTCCTCTGTCTTCGTGTCCGTGGAAGGTCCATCCTAAACCAGGCATGAAACGCTTGGTTTGTGGTTTGGCGATATCGTGCATCAAAGCAGCCCACCTGAGCCATAGGTTATCACTCTCCATAGCTACGTTGTCAATTACTTCCAAGGTGTGGTAGAAATTGTCTTTGTGTGCGATTCCATTTCTTCGCTCTACCCCTTTTAACTTGAGTAATTCAGGAAAAAACTCCTTCAGCAAACCTGTTCGCATGAGCAGTTTTAGTCCGATTGAAGGCCGGGTGGTCATCATTATTTTATTCAACTCCACTTCGATGCGTTCCATGCTCACAATCTTCAACCTGTCAGCATTGTTACGAATAGCATCTATGCTGTCTGGGACAATGGTGAACTTAAGTTGTGAAGCAAATCGGATAGCGCGCATCATGCGAAGCGGGTCATCAGAATACGTAATGTCTGGATCGAGGGGCGTGCGAATGATTCGTCCTTCGAGGTCTTGCAAACCATTGAAAGGATCAATCAATTCTCCAAAGGAACTGCTGTTTAACGAAAGTGCTAGTGCATTAATGGTGAAGTCTCTCCGTTGCTGGTCGTCTTCTATAGTACCGTCTTCTACTATCGGTTTCCGTGAATTTGATCGGTAGCTTTCTTTTCGTGCCCCCACAAATTCAATCTCGTAGCCTTCTGAAATGAACATGGCCGTTCCAAAATTCTTGTAGACTGTGACTTTTTTGACACCGAGCTTCTTGGCCGCTGCTTTCGCCAACTCAATACCGCTTCCTTCTACTACAATATCGATGTCTTTCACATCTCTATTTAACAGTAAATCACGCACATAACCACCAATAGCGAAAGCTTTCTCCTTTTTGGAGTCAGCAATTTCTCCAACTACTTTGAAGATGGGATGACGAAGTGATTCTGCGAGATTCATCCGGCAAAAATAAGATAACCTATGAATGTCTCGAATCGAAACACAACTTTTTCCTTTTGGTTATGAACTTCTTGAGCCGCTAATTATGAACCGATTAATGCCGGAAGTGAAATCTTTCGCTTTTTTAACTCGTTCAGAACGTCAGAGAAGAGAACCAAAATACCTAAATTTGCCCCCGCGTGGTTAACGTTACCACAAATACTGCAATGAATATGATTGAATTGAATTCAAATGGTG
This sequence comes from Flavobacteriales bacterium, assembly GCA_029245065.1. Classification (GTDB taxonomy): domain Bacteria; phylum Bacteroidota; class Bacteroidia; order Flavobacteriales_D; family Sanyastnellaceae; genus JAQWQB01. The sequence continues at coordinate 3,771 of JAQWQB010000126.1, forward strand.
CGACTACCGATTCCCAAGTCGCTGAGGTCATCAACCGTATGGCTATCCATGATCATGAACAAGTACTCTTTTGCCAAGATCAGGCAACCGGATTAAAAGCAATTATCGCAGTTCACAATACAACACTAGGACCAAGTCTTGGTGGAACACGTATGTGGCAATATGCGAACGAAGCAGACGCATTGACCGATGTGCTTCGTTTGTCGCGAGGAATGACATACAAATCTTCACTAGCCGGATTGAATTTAGGAGGCGGGAAAGCCGTGATTATTGGCGATAGCAGAACACAAAAATCAGAAGCACTATTCCGCCGTTTTGGAAAGTTCGTTAACAGCTTGGGCGGAAAATACATTACCGCAGAAGACGTAGGCATTAGCACCCGTGAAATGGAATGGGTGAAAATGGAAACACCTTACGTAGCTGGACTCCCAGAATACATGGGTGGATCAGGTGACCCCTCTCCTGTCACAGCCTATGGCGTGTACATGGGCATCAAAGCCTCTGCAAAAGAGCGTTGGGGCAATGACTCATTGAGCGGAAAGAAAGTGGGCGTTCAAGGTATTGGCCATGTTGGTCGTTACCTTGTTGAACACTTGGTGAAAGAAGGCGCAGACGTGACCATTACCGATATTTATGAAGACCGCGTGAAAGAAGTGGTGAAAGAATTCGGTGTTAAGGCATGTGGCCCTGATGAAATCTATGACATCGACATGGACATATACGCTCCGTGTGCACTTGGTGCCACGGTGAATGACGAAACACTCTCTCGTTTGAAATGCTCTATCATCTGTGGCGCTGCCAACAACCAACTTGCCAATGAAAAAGTGCACGGCAAAGCGGTCATGGACAAAGGAATCATCTACGCACCAGATTACTTGGTGAATGCAGGTGGAATCATTAATTGCTATTGGGAAGTCATTGGTTACAACCGTGATGCAGCCATTAGCCAAACTGAAAACATTTACGATACGACCCTTGAAGTCTTTAAGAAGTCTTCAAGCGAGAATATCCCGGTATACTTGGCTTCTAACCAACTTGCAGAGGCACGTGTTGCTGCAATGGCAAAAGTAAAGTCTACCTTTTAGCGCTTAAACTAATAACAACTCACCCTTTCAACTAACACCCACATGCTTAACAGAAGGCACCTAAGAATCAAGATCATGCAAGCGTTGTTCGCTCACTACACTGTAGGAGAAGGCGATGCGAAGCGATCTGAAGACGCACTTTGGTACTCCGTTGACAAGATGTACGAAATGTATATCTATCTCTTCTTATTGATCGTTGAAATGCAGGAAGCTGCCATTGAACGTATTGAAGCGGGCAGAAACAAAAAACTGCCTTCTGAAGAAGATTTACATCCGAACACGAAGTTCGTGACCAACAGACCCTTGCGTGTGCTTGCCAATAGTAAGGCTTTGCGGAGTGCAGCTGAAGCTACGGGTGTGACATGGACTGAAAACAAGGATGTTGTTAAGAAGATTTTCAAGGAACTTATTGAAACAGAAGACTACAAAGAATACATGTCTTCTGAGGAACGCGGCTTTGCGCACGACAGAGAATTCTTACTTCGCTTTTTCAAGCGCCACATGATCAATGTTGAGTTGCTTCATGACACGTTCGAAGAGAAGAGCATCTTCTGGAATGATGATTTGGATTTGGTTTCAAGCATGGTGATCAAAACCATCAAGACCATAGAAGAAGGAGAAGACGAAGTGGACCTACTTCCACTCTGGAAAGAGACTGATGACGAGCGCGAATTTACCGAGCAATTGTTCCGTAAAACGCTTGCGAATGGCGAAGAAAGTGAGGAACTTATAAAAGAGGCTGCGAAGAACTGGGAGCTGGAGCGCATCGCATTGATGGATACCATCATGATGAAGATGGCACTTGCTGAGTCTCAGACATTTGAGTCAATCCCCTTAAAGGTAACATTGAACGAGTACATTGAGCTCTCGAAGTACTACAGCACACCGAAAAGCAATGGCTTTATTAACGGTGTTTTAGATCAACTTTTCGCCAAGCTGAAGGAAGATGGAAAGATCAAGAAAATCGGTCGAGGCTTAATGCAATAACCCCATGAAAAAGACGCTTTTCTGCTTATCGATGGTAGCACTTTTATCTTGTGACAACGGGCCAACATCTGTTGAAACGGATATGATTAATATTCCAGACCCAAACGCTTCCGCTCAAAACTTGCCTGAAATCTTGTTTGAGGAAAGTACCTTTGATTTTGGAACCATAGCTGAAGGAGAATTCGTGAAGCACACATTTGAATTTGAAAATACTGGTGAGGCGCCATTGGTGCTCACCAACGTCTCCAGCACATGTGGCTGCACGGTGATGAAAGACTGGCCTAAAGAGCCTATCGCACCGGGTGATGAAGGCAACATTGTTGTTGAATTCAACTCAGAGAACCGACAAGGCGTTCAAAATAAAACCATTACTGTGGTAGCCAATACCTACCCTGCCAAAACACCAATCACATTAACGGGCACCGTTGTAGGCGCTCAATCCAACCAATAAGATTATGACACCCACATTCATTATAGCACAAGACGCAGCTCCTGAAGCATTTAACATGTCAAGTCTCTTCCTAATCGGAGGTATGTTCATCATCATGTATTTCTTCATGATTCGTCCTCAAATGAAAAAGCAGAAAGAAGCGAAGAAGTTTCGCGAAGCTTTGGCCAAAGGAGACAAGGTGGTAACCATCGGAGGAGTACACGGAAAGATTGTTGAAATCAACGATACAACCGTTGTGATTTCTGTAGAGCAAGGAAAAATGCGCATTGAAAAATCAGCACTTTCTTCTTCAAGCACTACCAGCGCAGAAGCGATCCAAGCTGCCTCTAAGTAACCCATCATGTCGAATGGGTCAGACAAACTTCAAGAATGGATTGCCAGTAGATCAAAAAACGACTGGCGAGCCCTTTTTGTGTGCATTCTGATTTCAGCTTCTATATGGGTTCTGCGGTCCTTAACAGAGGATGCTACCGACACCTTCACCGTTCCTGTAGTGTTTATTGATACGCCTGCAGGATTTGACCTCGTGAGTTCTCCTGAAACGACCATTGATTTGGAAGTGACATCAACGGGGTTTGGCTTGCTAGGTCAGCGGTATTTCAAGCGTGAAAAACCTCTTGAGATTTCTCTTTCAGACCTTCCCGAAATAGACGGACAGCAGGCAATTGCTACGAATGGCTTGTACAACCGTGCAAGAAAATTGACAGGAGCTGATCGCGATGTGTTGAGCATTGCCCCTGACTCCTTGTTTGTGACCATGAGTAAACGGGCGCGCAAGGAAGTTCCCATTGTATACGTGAATACTGAAAACCTTGGAACGGGTGAATTTGTGTACCGCACCTCTGACAATGCGAATGGAAAGGTCTTCGTTTCAGGGGCGAAACAGTATTTAGATACCCTTGCTGCAGTATACACCTCTCCTTTCGAAATTACCGAGACGGCCACCTATCAAGTCAGTCTTACACCGCTCTCTGGATTAACCTTCGAAGGAAATGGACAAATTGAAGTTAAGGTTGTGGTAGACAAAATGGCCGAAGCGTCATTCACTGTCCCCATTGCTATTCCGCGCACGCTTCAATCTTCTTCCATCACCTTGGTTCCAAACGAGGTGATTGTATCTGTGTCTGGCGCCCAAAGTAAACTAGATGAATTGAAGCCTGATTTCTTCACCGTCACTTTCGACGCCGAAGACTTGGAGTCCTTAATTAGCGCTGGGATCAACAAGGTTCCTTTGCGCATTGAACGTCAACCAGAAGACATCTCTTCTGTGCTTATGTCGCCCGGGAGAATTGAGTTTTTCATGCAGCGTTAACCCTGCACTTCCTGTTCAGTCATTCTTCTTACTTTAGCGTACCAAAATTCCTCCATGAAAGATCCAAAATTGTCTTTTGTTCTATCACTCATTCCAATTGTGGTACTCATACTTCTTCTTGCCATTGACGTAAAACTCTTCGGCGAAGACAGTTCTTACGGATCGAATCAGATTGCACTGCTCACTTCAGGTGCGGTTGCAGCGGTTATAGCCATGATGAGTAAGATTTCATGGAAAGAACTTTATGAAGGAATCGAGGAAAGTATATCAAGTGCTTTAGGTGCCGTTTTAATTTTGCTCTTAATTGGAGCATTGGCCGGAACATGGTTGATTTCAGGAGTTATTCCCGCCATGATTTATTACGGGTTGGAAATTCTCAATCCGACCATTTTCTTAGTAGCCACTACCGTTGTATGCGCCATTATTTCCATTGCGACGGGAAGCTCGTGGGGAACCATTGGAACAGTAGGTGTAGCCTTGATTGCCATTGGAAAAGCACTTGGACTCCCGGAAGGCTGGATAGCCGGTGCGATTATTTCTGGAGCTTACTTCGGCGATAAAATGTCGCCGCTCTCTGACACTACCAACCTCGCTCCTGCCATTGCAGGAACAGACCTTATTACCCACATTCGTCACATGGTGTGGACAACGGGCCCTTCGATCATCATCGCGTTGATTGTTTTCTTAATCGCCGGATTTACCATAGACATTAATGAAACAGTGGTTTCCGTGACTGAAATGCAAGGTGTGATGGCCGAAAAGTTCAACTTAGGCTGGTGGTTATTCCTGGTGCCCGTTGGAGTTATTGTATTGATTGCACGTAAAGTACCTGCAGTACCAGCGCTTTTCGTGGGTACTGTTTTAGGGGGCATCTTTGCCGTTATATTTCAGCCTCAAATTGTTTCTGAATTAGCTGGCGATGTACCCAATTACGCACAAGCTTCTTATAAAACAGTTGTGAATGCAATGGCGCTTGACACCAATGTTGAAACAGGAAACGACATCATCAATGACTTGCTCTCAACCGGTGGTATGTTTGGAATGATGAATACCATTTGGCTCATCCTGTGTGCATTGACATTCGGAGGAATTATGCAAGCGGCAGGCATGCTTGAACGCTTGACACGCGCTGTTTTGAAGTTGGTTTCATCTACGGGTTCACTTATTACGGCGACAACCGGAACTTGTATCGCATTCAATATTCTTGCTGCTGATCAATACCTAGCTATTGTGGTTCCTGGTAAGATGTTCGCGAAAGCATATGATGACCAAGGTCTTGCCCCAGAAAACCTTTCCAGGACTTTAGAAGATAGTGGAACCGTGACCTCCGTGCTCATCCCTTGGAATACATGCGGTGTTGCCCAAGCCGGCGTTCTTGGCGTTGCCACTGGCGCGTATTGGATGTACTGCGTTTTCAATCTTGTTTCGCCCTTAATGACCATTCTATTCGGGTTCATGGGCTGGAAGCTCACCAAACGCGCTCCGCGCATTGGGAGTGATGGAGAGGAAAGGATGCGCGCAAGCTAATTGGCCCTATGGAGAGGAAAGGATGCACGCAAGCGGAGCATCCGTGTCTGGGGAGGGATGCGGAAAAGCTAAAAGATTCCTTTGGAGAAAGAATGCGCGCAAGCCAAAAGGCCTTATGGAGATGAAAGGATGCATGCAAGCGGGGCATCCGTGCCTGGGGAAGGATGCGGAAAAGCTAAAAGATTCCTTTGAAGAAAGAATGCGCGCAAGCTAAAAGGCCCTAAGGAGATGAAAGGATGCACGCAAGCGGGGCATCCGTGTCTGGGGAGGGATTGAAGAGGGCGAATTAGGCCTATTTCTTTGCGGCCTTTTTGGGATTGTTCAGGATATAATTTCGCATATTTCTTTTGGCCTGTTCGGAATAAATAATTCTATCATGAAAGCTTGTGTGCCATTTGAACGCTTTTCCAGCTTTTCGAATGCGATGGCTTGATCCAGACTTAAACCTTCGAATGACAGCGGGCAGATTTCCTTTTGAGAATCCATATTCGTTCCCTTTTGTTGAATCTTCTTCGCTGTTAGAATAGAAATGTATGATTCCATGAAAATGATCTGGCATGATCACAAACTCTTCAATTTCGATGTATTTGAAGATGGACGGTAACAACAGCCATTCCCTTTCAATAATTTCACCCGATTCTGTTAGCTCAACTTCGCCCCCAACGATTTTAGACAGTGACTCTTCTTGATCCGTGATTGATATCGTCACCATGTAAGATGCCATTTTAGAATAATCCCAATTCTGCCTTCTCATTGACTTTTTCACACCGCATCATTTTCATTGATTTCTGGGCAATTTGAATCAATTCCCTCCTCTCTCAACAAGAACTTTATAGATGGCGCTTTTTATTTTATCGCTGCTTCAAATCCCATTCGCCCCAGACACGGATGCCCCGCTTGCGTGCATCCTCCCCAATGAGCTTTCATCTCTTCAGCACATCACTATTGCGCATCCTCCCCCTTTTCTCTTCTGAACAAAACCCCATTCAAAACGCTTATAATAACTACCTTTATCCTGGAAATAAATCCCTTCAATCTTTACCGAATTGGACAACCAACCCTACCTCCTAGAAGAACAAGAATACATCGAGGTTTCTGGTGCTCGCGAGAACAACCTGAAAGACGTTGACATCAAAATCCCACGGGAAAAGCTGGTGGTCATTACGGGGCTATCGGGCTCAGGAAAATCGTCCTTGGCATTTGACACCATCTATGCCGAAGGACAACGTCGGTATATTGAGACCTTTTCTGCTTATGCACGACAGTTCCTCGGCGGCTTGGAACGTCCGGATGTTGAGAAAATCACGGGACTTAGTCCGGTTATCAGCATTGAACAAAAAACCATTTCTCGGAATCCGAGATCCACGGTAGGAACCATAACGGAGGTATATGATTTCCTCCGTTTGATTTTCGCTAGAGCTTCTGAAGCCTATTCGTACAACACTGGCGAAAAAATGATTCGCTACACTGACGAGCAAATCACGGAATTGATCTTGGAACAAATGGAAGGCGAAAAGCTGCTTCTTTTGGCGCCAATGGTGAGCGGACGAAAAGGACATTACCGCGAACTATTCGAACAAATCATGCGTCAGGGCTATGTTCGGGCACGTGTAGATGGTGAGTTGGTGGAGTTAGAACCGGGGTTTAGGGTTGATCGATACAAGGTACACGACATTGAAGCTGTTGTGGATCGCATTAAGGTGGACAAGAACGATAAGCAGCGGGTACTGAAATCTGTTCAAACGGCTTTACGAATTGGGAAAGGACACATGATGGTTATGCCCCACGAAGGCGGCGAAGCGCGTCACTTTAGTCGGTTTCTAATGTGTCCCACAACTGGTATCTCCTATGCCGAACCTGAACCAAACCTCTTTTCGTTCAACAGTCCTTACGGAGCTTGTTCGTCTTGCAACGGTTTAGGCCAAGTATCAGAAGTCAATCCCGACAAAATTATTCCAGACCCGTCCAAGAGCATCAAGCAAGGCGGGGTCGCTCCTATCAAGGATATGAAAAGTGCGTGGTCTGCCCGCCAAATTGAGGCCCTGTTGGCCAAATTCGGTTATTCGGACAAGACGCCTATCAAGGACATGGATGAGTCATTTATCAATGCCTTATTGTATGGCTCGGATGAATTGCTGACCATTACTCCAACGAACGGTACGAAACCGTACAACGTCACCTACGAAGGTATCATAAGCTTAATTGAGCGCGCCGCAAGCGAAGGTGGAAACATGGCGTTAAAACGTTGGGCAACGAGTTTCATGAACAAGAAGGAATGCCCTACTTGCAAAGGAACGCGTCTCAAAAAGGAATCGCTTTATTTTAAGATTGATGGCGAAGACATCGCCGCGCTTGCCAACCAAGATATCGTGGACTTAGCGAAATGGTTCGAGGGATTGGAGGATCGCTTAAACGAGCGACAGCTGATGATCCTTACGGAGCCCTTAAAAGAAATCAGGTCGCGCTTGAGTTTCTTACTCGATGTTGGCCTGGACTACCTCACGCTGAATAGAAGTGCCAGAACACTTTCTGGAGGCGAAGCACAACGTATTCGTTTGGCAACGCAAATTGGGTCGAAGCTCGTTGGTGTGCTCTACATTTTAGATGAGCCTAGTATTGGGCTTCATCAACGCGATAATAGACGGCTCATTGAAAGTCTAAAGCAACTCCGAGACGCTGGCAACACAGTCATTGTAGTTGAACACGACAAGGATATGATGTTGGATAGCGATCACCTCATTGACATAGGGCCGGGAGCCGGAATACATGGTGGTGCCATTGTCGCGCAAGGATCTCCTAAAGATCACCTCACTGGCGAAAGCGTTACAGCGAAATACCTAAGTGGTGCACTTGAAATTGAAGTGCCGAAAAAACGAAGAGTTGGAAACAAAAAGAAGCTGGTGTTGAAGGGCGCCAGCGGACATAACCTCAAAAACGTAGACTTAACTATTCCTTTGGGGAAATTCGTTTGCGTCACCGGTGTTTCTGGAAGCGGCAAGTCTTCATTAATTAACCAAACCCTCTACCCTGTCCTTCACAATTATTATTACGAAGAAACGAAGCGTCCATTGCCGTATAAAAAAGTGAGCGGACTGGAACACTTGGATAAAGTCATAGAAATTGATCAAAGTCCGATTGGAAGAACTCCTCGTTCGAACCCCGCTACCTACACAGGTATTTTCTCTGAGATTCGAAACTTGTTCACCAAGCTTCCTGAAGCAAAAGTACGCGGATACAAGCCCGGTCGTTTTTCATTTAACGTAGCTGGTGGCAGATGCGAAACATGCAAAGGCGGCGGAATTCGAGTGATTGAAATGAATTTTCTTCCTGATGTTTATGTGGAATGTGAAACGTGCATGGGCAAGCGTTACAACCGGGAAACACTGGAAGTACGCTACCGAGGGAAATCCATTGCCGATGTGCTGGATATGAACATTGAAGAGGCCGTGGTCTTCTTCGAGAACATTCCTAAAATTCAACGCATGGCCCAAACATTGAAAGATGTGGGTCTTGGTTATATCACATTGGGGCAACAGAGCACCACTCTTTCTGGGGGCGAAGCGCAGCGCGTTAAACTGGCTTCGGAACTAGCTAAAAGAAGCACGGGAAACACGTTCTACATTCTTGACGAGCCCACCACAGGCCTTCATTTTCAAGATGTTCAGATGCTCATTGACGTGCTGGACCGATTGGTGAATCAAGGCAATACCGTACTTGTGATTGAACACAACATGGACATGATCAAGGTCGCTGACCACTTAATTGATGTTGGTCCGGAAGGTGGCGCAGGTGGCGGACAAATCATAGCACAAGGAAAACCAGAGCAAGTGGTGAAGGTGGAAGAAAGTTGGACAGGGAAGTTTTTGAAGGAGGAACTCTAGCTACAAGGCACAGCTCTTAGGCTCCAAAAACGCTAACTTCAGGATATGAAGAACGCACTTATTTCGACGCTGTTTTTGCTCCAAATCTTTACTATTTTGGGTCAAGAGCCAAAAATCCGTCATGGATTTTCCGATTTCACGGAACTTCGGATTTCAGAGAAAAACCTAGATGATAGTCTTTTGAAAGCTGACTTTGATGACTATTTGAAAAGTATTCTTTCTACAAGCTCAGATGTTCAGGTGGTTCTAGATAGCTCATTGAAGTATAATTTAGCATTCAAAACCAAGCTTCCTCTTGCGTTCCCGAATGATTTACAACCAGCGCATTTTTTAGACTCTACCTTCTTTATTTGTACTACCAATCCTAAAATCCCCGCAGTCTTCATTTAAAAGGCTGCGGGGATCATTTTCATCTAGCTTCTTTACTCAATCACAAATTGAATGAAAACTATATCGTTGTTCTGAAATGCTCGGAACACATAATTCCCGGCAGCCAATCCATTCAAT
>JAQWQB010000106.1 GCA_029245065.1 Flavobacteriales bacterium
TAAAAAACAAACCCCTCTAAATCAATGACTTAGAAGGGTTATTTGTTGTCCCACAAGGACTCGAACCTTGAATGACTGGACCAAAACCAGTTGTGTTACCATTACACCATGGGACAATACCACGTTCCGTTACCAGAACAAGGGTGCAAATTTAGTAAATTTTCAAATTGCTGCGCAAGTCAATTGAAATATTTCAGCCATTCTAAAATTGTACTTTTGTCAAAAGCTCGTGAACGTGAAGAAAATACTGAACTACATCAACGGAAAATTAGTAGAGCCAGCCACCCAAAAATGGCTCAACAATGTGAATCCGGCTACTGGAAAAGACTACTCTCTGATTCCTGATAGCGACGCTTCAGATGTAGAAGAAGCATACAAAGCAGCAGCTAACGCTTTTCCGTCTTGGTCAACTACACCCTATGCAGAGCGTTCTCAGATTCTTACGAAACTAGCGGACCTCATTGGTGCAAATTTGGAGTCGTTAGCCTTGGCTGAATCAATCGATAATGGCAAACCGGTTTCATTGGCTTCGCACGTAGACATTCCACGAGCAGAATCAAATATTCGTTTTTTCGCCTCAGCAATCAACCATTTCCACAGTGAAGCGCATATCATGGAAGACCGGGGCATCAATTACACCAACCGCAAGCCAATTGGCGTTGTTGGCTGTATTTCGCCATGGAATTTACCGCTGTACCTCTTTACATGGAAAATCGCCCCAGCGTTGGCTTCTGGAAACACCGTTGTAGCCAAACCCAGTGAAGTCACTCCCATGACAGCGTATTTGCTGTCTGAATTGTGCATCGAAGCGGGGCTCCCAGCGGGCGTGCTAAATATCGTCCACGGACTCGGTCCTTCGGCGGGGGATGCCATCATCTCTCACCCAAAAATCAAGGCTATTTCTTTCACGGGAGGTACGAAAACAGGCGCTTACATTGCATCGAAGGCTGCTCCTATGTTTAAGAAGTTATCCTTGGAATTGGGAGGAAAAAACCCGGCCATCATTTTTGCCGACTGCGATTTTGACGAGATGCTTAAAACCACGGTGAGATCATCTTTCGCTAATCAAGGTCAAATTTGTCTTTGTGGATCGCGAATCTTCGTTGAACGAAGCATTTACACCAAATTCAAGGAGGCATTCGTTGCAAAAGTGGCGCGGATGAAAGCTGGTAACCCACTGGATCCAAGTACGAAATTTGGAGCCGTTGTTGGCAAAGACCACATGAACAAAGTGTTGGAATACATCCAATTGGCAAAAGAAGAAGGAGGAACAGTATTAACGGGAGGAAATAGAATTTTTCCGGAAGACGAAGCGTGTGCTGAAGGCTACTTCATAGCACCAACGGTCATTGAGGGACTAGACTACATGTGCCGCACCAACCAAGAAGAAATTTTTGGACCTGTTGTCACGTTGACACCATTTGACACCGAGGAAGAAGTATTGAAGATGGCCAATAGCGTGGAATACGGTTTGGCTGCTACGGTATGGACAAGCCATTTGAATAGAGCGCACAAAATGGCTCAGCAGCTTGAATCAGGTATTGTATGGATCAACTGTTGGCTTGTTCGCGATTTACGGACTCCTTTTGGAGGTGTAAAATCTTCAGGTGTAGGAAGAGAGGGTGGATTTGAAGCTCTGCGATTCTTCACAGAGCCTCAAAATGTTTGTATTCAACTTACGTCTTGATCGTCTCTGATCACAGACTTATTTCCGTTGGTAAAGAACCAACCAAATCGGTTATTAAACCAAGCCTCCAAGGAGGACAACTGCTCAAAAATCATCCACATCACACATCTTTTTTGGTTACGATAGCCGATCAACCATCCATTCAATGAAAATGTGACTTGTGGGAGCAAACAATTCCTGTTCACAATTTCAGATGATGTGTAGCGTCTATACTACTTCTATATACAACCAAAACGCTGACAACCCTACATTTAGTGCCTTGAGCAACTCATAAAAAAGGTCAATAATTGTGGTTCTATTTGGGTGTTCACAGACGCCTGTGTATAAGAAAGCCCCGTCATTAAGCAGCTCTGGCAGGAAAGAGACCACCTTTGTATTGAAATTTAATGAAGCATGAAAAGCGTTTTAATCCCTGCATTAGCTGCCGTTCTTACATTGGGCTCTTGTGTTACTGCTAGACAGTACGAAGAACTTGAAACGAGGAAGAATGAGTACCAAACAGAAAATGAGCAACTCAAAACAAAGAATGAGCAGCTCACTACGCGTGCCAACGAAATGGAAGCCAGTGTATCTGACTTGAACAAGCGCATCGAGGCACTTGAAAGCGATACAACGTTGCTTGGGACTTCGCTTCGACATCTGAGAAATCAGTACGACAAAATCCATGAGCTGAACGACATCTTGATGAACAAGAATACGACCATGCTCAGTGAAATGACTGCAGAGAACAGGCAGCTATTGGAAGACCTACAAGTGACTCGAACAGAGCTTCAAGAAAAAGAAGATGCGCTGGTTTTATTGGAGAATCAATTGAACGAGAAGGAAGCAAACCTCGAAACACTGAATGCTGAACTTGAAGTACGTGAAGCGAAGGTGAATGAATTGCAAGAGCTTTTGCAACAACAAGAGGATGCTGCCAATGCGCTTAAAGACAAAATCGCCGCTGCTCTCCTAGGCTTCAAAGACAAAGGGCTGACGGTTGAACAAAAGAACGGAAAGGTTTATGTGAGCCTTGAAGCAAAGTTGCTCTTCCCTTCTGGAAGCACCAACATCAACGCTGAAGGGAAACAGGCACTCATCGATCTTGCTAAAGCCATTGAAGACCAGACGGAAATGGAAATCATTGTTGAAGGTCACACTGATACAGACGCCCTACGCAGTAATTCTATCCCACGTGATAACTGGGAACTCAGTGTCCTACGCTCTACAGCAGTAGTGAAAATCATGATGGACAACAGTGCCATCAACCCTAAGATTCTAGCTGCTTCAGGACGAAGCGAATTTCACCCGGTTGACCCGGAAGACAAAGCACGCAATAGAAGAATTGAGATCGTTATTTCTCCTAACCTCAACGATCTGTTCAACATCATTGACAACGAATAAAAGCCGTATCCAGTTCTAACCTGCAAAATTGGGATTGATACCCTACCAAGCCACACTCTTCCGAGTGTGGCTTTTTTAATGTTCTAAGATGCGCTTTAACGCCTATTTCTTTTTGTACCCTAACACGTATTCCCAAGCCAGTAGAAACCTATTAGACGCTTGCTGAACAGACGAAGACAGCATCGCTGACTTCCACCCCTTCTAAGCACGATTATAAGCACAAAAAAAGGGCGTTTTAACCTGAGGTTAAACGCCCTTTTCAATTTGATTCTTGTTTGCCTAGAGGATAGGCAACTGGAAGTATCCATTGGAAATACCAGTTGCAGTCTCGTCAGGTGCCAACAGCTGCCCTTGGAACGTACCAACAATAATTCCTCCAGCTCCTGGAATAACAAATTCAATGTTGAACGTGATTGAGGCATTCCCTACTTGAGAAGTAAACTGGGTACCTAAGTTGTTTTCGTAACCAGCTATGGAATTCGGTACGGTAGTCGGATCGCAAATAATTGCGGCTCCGTTCACCCATCCAACTCCTGGCTCAGCCAATGTGGCACCAAAGGTTCCTAGTTGCGGGTCATTGGATTGACCGCCTATTACAATTGAAGTTCCGTCCATAGAAGCAGTGGCTGCTAGGTTCGCTTCAAACGTAATTCCGTTCGCTTTCCAAGTCATTGTAGGCTCACATACTGGGCACGTAGAACCGCCACAGTCAATGTACAATTCATCTCCATCAAGTTCACCGTTGGTGCAATCACCGTCAGTAGCGCAGTCAGGACATTCATCACCTCCGCAATCAATTCCAATCTCATTTCCATTCATGGCCATGTCATCGCATGTTGGACATGCATCACAATCAGGACCGCCACAATCAATTTCTTCTTCATTTCCATTCAAGAGACCGTCTCCACAGAGCTCTCCACAATCAACTCCAGTGTCTCCACCGCAATCAATCCCTTCCTCTCCTGGATCTAGTTGACCGTTGAAAGAAGATAGGCAAGGGTCGCATTCTCCTCCACAATCAACCCATTGTTCACCTAATTCAGGCTCCCAAATGAAGTTCTCGCATGGATCACAAAGCGGACAGTTTACACCTCCACAATCAATGAATTGCTCACCGTTGTTCAGAATTCCATCGTAACAGTTTGGTGGAATTTTGTTGTCGTCATTTAAGCAGCTCGCCATAAAGAACGAGGCAGAAAAAAGGATTAGAAATCCTAGAAGTAATTTTGAATCTTTCATGTTCAGCACGATTCGTCAGAATTTATTGCAGTTTCGAAGATAATCATCTTTGCCAAGACAACATCATTGTTTTCGCTGTAATCATTGCGATGCTATAATTTAAGGGCTTTTTGGGATTCCTAAGCATCCGATTTTCCCAATGACGTTTCTCCAGATATGATATGCAGATCCCGTTGAGGAAATGGAATGGAAACCTCGTTCTCTCTGAAAAGTTCGTCGATTCGAAAGCGGATATCACTTTTAATCTGGTCCATTTGCCACGATTTATTCGCCCAATACCGCAATTGAAAATCCAAGGAACTTTCGCCAAAATCTTGAAAGACCACCACCGGAGCTGGAGATTTCAAAACCAACTTGTGTTCTTCTGCCGCTTGAAGCAACAGTTGCTTCACCTTCCCCGTATCTGAACCGTAGGCTACTCCAACGTTCACAGACAACCTCGAAGTAATATTTGAATGGCTCCAATTGACCACCTTGTTACTCGTTATCAATGAGTTAGGAACCAATATCGTGATTCCTTCTCTTGTTACGATTTTCGAAGTTCGGATGTCTATTTGCTGCACTCGTGCTATGGTTCCATCAATTTCAATGATGTCTCCAACACGCACCGTTCCTTCGAATAGCACCACAAAACCAGAAACAACGTCATTGAACAAATGCTGGAGTCCTAACCCAATTCCTACTAATAAACCGGCAGATCCAACCACTAGAACAGTGATATCAACTCCAACGGCTTGCAACGACATGACAACCCCAATGGTATAGGCAAAATAGCTTACCAACTTCACCAGGGTGTAGCGCTTTCCTACTTCAATCGGGTTCTCGCTTTTGTTGGCTTTTCGAAGCAAATAATGAAGTCCTTCAAGCAGCAATCGGATGGTAATAAAAACCAATACGATGTAAATGACATCGCCTATTGTGAGGTGATAATCATGAATGTGTACTCCTTTATCTAACCAAGACGTATCCATTGCTTAAACGATTGCACTGCCAAAGTAGCGAGACAAATCGCGTTTCACAGCATCTA
Source organism: Flavobacteriales bacterium (assembly GCA_029245065.1). Taxonomy (GTDB): domain Bacteria; phylum Bacteroidota; class Bacteroidia; order Flavobacteriales_D; family Sanyastnellaceae; genus JAQWQB01. Next base: position 5,337 of record JAQWQB010000106.1, read on the forward strand.
AGTGTTGTTTTTCTTTGATTAATTCAAATAGCTTTTCCTCCTCAGCGCAGCTTTTGATTTCGATTTGCAATTCCTCAATCATGACCAATACGTGACGGAGTTTCAACCTGAAGACGCAATCTTTCGTTGCTTTGGCCAAGTTCATGTCCTCTGTTTCAGGATAAATCTGGTGTCGTTCAGACCAGTTGCCACTTAATTCATAAGGAAAGGCCATGAGGTCTGCACAGAGCGTGTGTATAGAAGCACTTTCGTGGTGCTGAAAGTACTTTTCTGGTGGAAATTCTCCCTTTTGTAAAAACCGTGCGTACTCGACCACAATCTTCCTCATCACCTCATCGTGCAGTTCCAGCTGCTCATCTTGGAGCTCAAACAAGAGGTATTCAGCCACACTGGAGTCCAACGTTTCTTTCTCATCGTCTTCCAAGCGGTGCAATTCAACCTTGATCGGGTGTCTTCCAAAGGTCAAGAGCAAGCGAATCAAGTCTTTTTCTTGTGAAAGTGCACTGGTCTCTAACTTCCGTTTACGTTCTTGATGCGGGCCTTCTTCTAGCGGTGGGGGCGGCGGCGGTGGGGGAATGTCGTTTCGCTGCTCATTTCGGAACTCGTTTCGCTTGGCTTGCTTCTTGTTCTCTTGGCGAAGGATTTTGTTGGTTTCATTGAGAAGCACTTGTTCTTCAATAGCCAACAGCCTGCTGCATTCCTGGATGTATACCGCGCGTTTGATTCCGTCAGGAATGTGCGCAATGGAATCAACCACTTCGCGAATCATCTCAGCACGTTTGATTGGGTCACCGGCTGCATCCTCGGCCAACATGCTGGTCTTGAACTCCAAAAAGTCCTTCGCCTCTTCCTCAATGTAATTTTGAAGAATCTCTGACGAAACTTTTTTCGCGTAAGAATCAGGATCATCTCCGTCAGGAAACAACACCACTTTTACGTTCAATCCTTGTGCTAAAATGAGGTTAATACCTCGGAACGACGCACGAATCCCAGCCGGGTCACCATCGTAAAGAATCGTGATGTTTTGTGTGTAACGCTTAATGAGACGCACCTGATCATCTGTCAACGATGTACCAGAAGAGGCCACCACATTGTCTACCCCACTTTGGTGCATGGAAATGACATCGGTGTACCCTTCTACCAGGTAACAGCGGTCCTTCTTAACAATACTGTTTTTCGCCTCGTAAATCCCATAGAGCACCTTCGACTTGATGTACAAGGCACTTTCAGGACTGTTAAAATACTTGGCAATCTTCTTGTCTGTCTTCAGCGTTCTTCCGCCAAAGGCGATGACTCTTCCAGAGATATCGCGGATTGGAAACATCACCCGGCCTTTGAAGAAATCGAAATGTTTGTCTTTCGACTCTTTGACCAAGCCTGCAGCCTTCATCCACTTGAGCTCGTAACCTGCTTTCTGCGCTTCATCTGAAAAGCCGGTCCATCCATCCGGACAAAACCCCAACTTGAACAGCTTGATGATGTCGTCTCTGAAACCACGTTCTTGAAAGTAGCTCAGCCCAATAGCTTGCCCTTCCTCATGATTCCACATGTATTCCTCGAAGAATTTGGCGGCATATGAACTAACGGCCAATAAGCTTTCTCGTTCGGAACGCTCTTGCATTTCCTCTTCGTTCGGCTTTTCTTCCTCAATTTCGATGTTGTACTTATCCGCTAGCCATCGCAGTGCTTCAGGATAGCTCAGCTTTTCATGTTCCATCAAGAACGTGACGGCGTTGCCTCCTTTCCCTGAAGAGAAGCACTTGAAGATTCCTTTGGCCGGCGAAACGTAAAAAGAAGGAGTTTTCTCGTTCGTAAACGGACTCAATCCTTTGTAGCTAGACCCTGATTTTTTGAGCTGCACAAAGTCGCCAATGACTTCTTCAATCATGGCAACTGACATTATTTGATCTATGGTGGCTCTGGGTATCACGGACTAGCAAATATACCTAAAGTTTTGCGGATTAAACGCTCTTGAAATGCCAATGAGCGGAAGCCCAAAACTGCGTAAAATAAAAAAAGGCCCGAAGTCCTTTTCCATGTGATTATTTTAATTTGTAATGGATCGGTATGTTGTAGATCACAGATACCGATTTCCCCTGCTGCTTAGCCGGGTTCATTTTCGGAATGGAGCTCACAACGTTCGTCGCATTCTCATCAATCAATCTATGCAAGCCTCGTTGAACAGTCACATCTTTAATGTTACCACTGCGGTCAACAACAAACGACATGTAAACCGTCCCTTCAATGCCAGTTTCCACGCATATCTTAGGATACTTCACATTTGTCTGTACGTAACGAATGATTTCTGCCTCTGTGCACTTGGATTGTGCTTCACGATCCAATACATCTTTACAATCATCGAAGAAAGGCATGATTTCAGCCACCATTATAGGAAGGGCTGGTTCATCATCGTGCCAGTTTTCATCTCCACCACCTAACGAAAACAAGTCGTCAGGATCTAAAAAGAACGGATCTGGTTCTGGGCCCGGGTCCGGACCTGGTTCAGGAGCGGGCTCTGGTGCAATTTGAAATACCAGCGGATTTACCTTTGGCTTTGGAGGTGTTGGCTTCGGCGGACGGTTGAAAGGAATAGGTTCATCTTCCATCGGAATACCATCCATGAAAGCCATTTGCTTGTACTCGTGGATTTCATAGTCTGTCCACTCGAAAGCAGCCAACACAAATGACAACGCCACGGCAAAACCGAGCTGTAAGTAAACCTTGCGCTTTGACTCAAGGTTCGCTTTTGATGTTTTGTTCTTACTCATACTATCAGTTTTAGTGTTTATTACTGATAGAAGAGTCACACATACTTTGCCAAAGGCCAGAAATGGCTTTCAACAAAAATCCATAAATAACAGTTGAATGGTACCGGACAATTAAGGCGTCAACAACTTGAACCCTTTTCCGTGAACATTGATGATCTCAACGGCTTCATCTGCTTTGAGGTGCTTTCTCAATTTAGCGATGTATACGTCCATACTTCTTCCGTTGAAGTAATTATCATCTCCCCAGATAGCGTTCAACGCGTAGTTTCGTTCCAATAGTCCGTTGCGGTGTTTGCACAACAAGAAGAGCAATTCATTCTCTTTAGTTGTCAGCTTCGCTTCTTCTTCACCTCTGAACAACCGTTGCTTGTTGTAATCAAAGGTGTATTCGCCTACTTGGTACTCCGTTACTTCTTCGCCATCCTCAGGCAACGCCGCAGACCTTCTTAAAATAGCGTTGATTCTTACCATCAGTTCTTCCATTGAAAATGGCTTCGTCATGTAATCGTCTGCACCTGCCTTAAAACCGGCAAGGGTATCTTCTTTCATGCTCTTTGCCGTTAGGAAGAGCACTGGAACGTGGCGGTCAATTTCTCGGATCTCACTAGCTACAGTGAATCCATCTTTGTTAGGCATCATCACATCTAGGATGACGAAATCAAAGTGTTCGCGTTTGAATTGCTTAATTCCTTCTACCCCATCTACTGCTAGGGTTGTTTCGAAATCTTTTGCATTTAAGTATTCTGTCAACAATGAACCTAGGTTCGGATCATCTTCGCAGAGTAATATTTTAATCTTCTTCTTCATGTTCAGCAGGTATATAAATTGAAAAAGTACTTCCCTTTTTCAGTTCGCTTTCCACCGTAATTTCGCCTAAGTGCTTTTCTAGAACTACTCTAACGTAGCTCAATCCTAGTCCAAAACCTTTCACATTGTGAATGTTTCCGGTGGGTACGCGATATAATTTATCAAAAATCTTCTTTTGGTTCTCCTTTGAAATACCAATTCCGTTGTCTGTGAAGCTTAATTCAACTCCATTCTTTACGTTTCGAGATCGAATCACAACTTCTGGTGTTTCCAAAGAGTATTTTATGGCATTGTCTATCAAATTGTAGACCACGTTTGTAATGTGGACAGCGTCTCCCGTAACTAACGGATTAACAGCGTTTAACTCTACTTTGATACTTCCGCCTTTCTTCTTCACTTGAATGGCGATGTTGCGAATAACGCCTTTCACCACTTCATGCAAATTCATCGGTTCAAGACGCAGTTGCATGTCTCCTCTATCTAAGATGGCAGAACGAAGGACATTTTCAACCAACACACCCAAACGCTTATTCTCATCGTTGATCATGCTGATGAAGGAACGCATGCGCTGCTCGCTTTTCCGCATATCAGGATCATTCAACGCTTCGCAGGCAAGAGAGATGGTAGATATAGGCGTTTTCAACTCGTGGGTCATGTTATTGATGAAGTCGTTTTTGATCTGCCCCAACTTCTTCTGCTTGTATATCGTGTTGATGGTGTAGGTGAATGCGGCAAAAATGACAATGATTAGAATGGCTGAAATGGAAAGCATCAGCCACATGGTCTGCAACAAATATGATTTCTGGTTCGGGAAGTATATACGCAGGTAATACACTTCACGGATGGGGTCATTTTCAAACAAGGTGGTTTTGTAGCCAAGTGTAAAAAAGTCTTCCCGATGTTTTTCTGCCGGCCCTTCCAGTATTTCTGGTTGGTGGTATTTGTTGAAGACACCAAAATTGTATTTGGCTGAAATCCCTTGGTTCACCAAGCTGTGCTTCACCAATGAATCAACAAAAACGGGTTCCAAGGCTTGGAGATTTCGGAAGATATCAATGGAAACACTTCCTTCAAGCAAGTCGTCCATGAACCCACTTTGTTCCAAAATCTGGCCTGTTTCTATTCCGTAGGTTCCCCATTCGCTTTGCAAAATGGAATCGCGTTGTGCGGCAATATCAGGATGCAAACTCACCTCCACTCCGCTTAAATGCTCTTGTATAAGTAGGTTGATGGAATCCTTTTCGGCCTCAAACTCCATATTCAGATGTGAGTTCTCATTGGCCAGACGAAGCACCTCATCGCTATTAATCAACGGATCATCAACGTAGTATGAGCCTTGATCTAATATATCAGCAACATCTTCAAGGGCAATGGCCACCTTGTGATTGAATTCCTGTTCGCGTAAGAGAATGGAGTTGTTGACCCAATAGATTTGAATGGCTACGAGCCCAATAAAGGCTGAGCTAATAAGTACAACAAGTGCCTGTATGTATTTCTGTTTCAAACTGTGTTTTAAACGATACGCAAATCAAAGGTATTTTATCCTTCTCTCCACACCCCCTCCCTTTTGCAACTTTTAACATGTGTTAACCGCCTATTAACACTTGGTACATGCGCATTCACATACCTTTGATTCGGCTTAATCAAGGCCAGTTATCTGAATGCAGATGGCGAACTCATGATTTATTTAGGTTTATAAGGTCCTCTAATAAGATCAAAAAATTTTGTTGGATTACCTATTTCGAAACAACAACGGAAAGGCTCTGAACGCAGAGCCTTTTTTGTTTCTTACAATTCAGCTCCTAAATATGTCAATTCAGCCTGTTCTCATTTCGAAAAGGGAACTGTCATCGCACCTTTGTATCATCAAAACACAAGTTGACATGATACGATCAATTCAAACCGCCTTCCTTCTTCTTCTCTCGACCGTTGCCTTTCGCAATCGAACCCCACTTCGGCATTGCGTGGAACGATAACCGATGCCCAAAGTGGCTTCCCACTGCCAGGTGTGAACGTCATCGTAATCGACACAGACCCTGTTATGGGAGCTATGACCGATATGGACGGGAATTACCGATTGGAAAATGTCCCGGTTGGCCGGCATACCGTGAAGGTGACATTTTTGGGCTTCATTGAAATGGAGGTCAGCGAGAATGGAAGCAGAACAATTAAAACGTGAGAATTTACAGAGCCAGCTGAGCATTTTAAAGAGCCAAGTCTTCACCTGGCTCTCAACTAACTAATCAGATAACCTTAACCACTAATGTGGTCTTTGCCATATTGATCCCCTTTGACATCAATGACGAGACTAGTCTCCCAGCCCCTATTTCAGATTACTCACATCTAGTAAATCTTTCCGAAATACCATATTGATACTTAAGAATTTGGATCCTCGCCCTTGGTATTTGAAATACCATTGATTCTAGCTATCTTTGCACCCCTTTTATTCTAAGGAATCATGAATGACAACGTAAAAATCTTCTGCGGCACGGCCTCTGGTTATTTGGCCAAAAACATTGCTTTGGAGTGCGGCATTAGCCTTGGTGAAGCGAACGTTCAGCGTTTTAGTGACGGTGAGCTTCAAACTTCGATTGAAGAAACCGTACGTGGAAAAGACGTTTTCATTGTGCAATCTACTTTCCCGCCTGCAGACAATTTGATGGAGCTATTGCTCATGGTTGATGCTGCAAAGCGTGCAAGTGCGAAGCGAATCATTGCTGTAATGCCTTATTTCGGTTATGCTCGTCATGACAGAAAAGACAAGCCGCGTGTTGCTATAGGCGCAAAACTGGTTGCGAACCTTTTGACTGCTGCTGGAGTAGACCGTGTGATTACCATGGACCTTCACGCTGATCAAATTCAAGGCTTCTTCGAAGTGCCTGTTGATCACTTATTTGCTTCAACCATCTTCTTACCGTATTTGGAATCATTGGACTCAGATAATTTGATTATCGCCACTCCAGACACAGGAGGTACAAAGCGTGCAAATGCTTACGCGAAGTTTCTTTCAGTTGATCTAGCGATTTGCTACAAGCAACGTAAAGTAGCGAATCAGGTAGAGAGCATGACCGTTATTGGAGATGTTAAGGGGAAAGATGTTGTTCTTATTGATGACATGTGTGATACAGCTGGAACGTTGACAAAGGCTGCAGACATGATGATGGAACAAGGAGCAAAGTCAGTGAGAGCCGTTTGTACCCACGCCATTTTGAGTGGACCAGCGTATGAGCGAATTGCTGAGTCTCAATTGACAGAATTAATTGTAACCAATAGCATTCCTTTGAAAGAAGGAAAGCCACAAGATAAAATTAAGGTGTTAGGAACGGCACCGTTGTTCTCAAACGTCATGCGCGCTTTGACGAACAATGAATCAATCAGTTCACAATTTCTTATATCATAAATAATTATCATGAAAAAAGCATCATTGAGCGGTTCTCCAAGAGAGAACGTAGGGAGTAAAGATGCCGCAGCATTGCGCAAATCAGGAAACATTCCTGCTGTTTTGTACGGAGGTTCGGAACAAATCCATTGTTCAGTAGGCACGGTACCAGTAGAGAAGTTAATTTACAACGCGGACGTATTCCAAATTGACCTTGAGGTTGGTGGAAAAACATATCCATGCATTATCAAGGAAATCCAGTTCCACCCGGTGACTGACAAGATTGTACACCTTGATTTGTTGCAATTGTTTGATGACAAAGAAGTAACCGTAAACATTCCTGTTCGTCCAGTTGGAACGGCTGAAGGAGTTCGTAACGGTGGACGTTTGGCTACAAACTATCGTCGTTTACCACTTCGCGGGTTGCCAAATGCAATTCCAGAATACGTAAACGTTGACATTACAGAATTGAACATTGGTGATGTTATTCGTGTTCGTGAAATCCCAATGGACGGATTCACAATTCTAAAGAGCGACTCAGATGTTGTAGTTGCTGTGAAACGTACTCGTGCTGCTATGTCTGCTGCTTCTGAAGAAGAAGAAGGAGCTGAAGGAGAAGGTGAAGAAGCTGCTGCAGAAGGAGCTGAATAACATTCTTATATTAGGCGAAAGCCATGAAGTATTTAATTGTAGGCCTAGGTAACCCTGGTAGTGAATACCAGTTTACGAGGCATAACATAGGATTTGAAATATTGGATGCTCTTGCTGGGGCGTCCAATATTTCTTTTAGCCCAGATCGTTACGGTGATTTGGCAACATTGAAGCACAAAGGACGAACCTTGATTCTCTTGAAGCCAAGTACGTTTATGAACTTGAGCGGAAAAGCAGTTCGCTACTGGATGACCAAGGAGAAAGTACCCGCTGAAAATGTGCTCATTGTGACAGATGATCTTGCTTTGCCTTTTGGCACCATTCGCTTGCGTGCAAAAGGAAGTGATGGAGGACATAACGGTCTCAAGAGCATCCAAGAACTGATCAACACGACCAAATACCCACGTTTACGCTTTGGCATTGGAAGCCTTTTCAACAAAGGAAACCAGGTGAATTATGTCTTAGGTAAATGGAATGAAGATGAGTCGAATGCGCTGGGTGAGCGAATGGATCGTGCCTCAAAAGCAATATTGGCTTTCTCTACTGTTGGTACCTCACGTGCCATGAATGAGTTCAACAACACGTGATGGTTTGTTGATTTCAAACTTCCCGAGCCTGAAGTAAAGCTTACGTCCCTTCTTTTTATTCGGAAGTACCAATTGCAAACGTCCTTTTTTACGTTCTTCAATTTCACCTTCCAAACGATCGATGACAACCTTCAACAACGTAGCGTCATCTTTAACTTCATCGTCTTTACTGACTTTCTGCTTCGCTCTGTCTACAACTAATTTTTTCAGCGTTGTAAACTCTTGATCTGTGGAAGAGGCAAATACTTGCTGCGTTTGGTTCGAAGAAGCTGGAACAGAAGCAATATTGGCTTCAGACTCCTGCTGCAACTGTCCCTCCTCAATCGAATTCGCTATCCCTTTCGCGTCTATTAGTCGTGCAAAATCGACTTGGACAGTTGGATGACCTTTCGTTTTTGTAGACGGAGCTGTATGGTCAGCAAATTGAACTTGTGCCGGCCTTTCTACTACAGGGTATGTTGGCGTTTCTTGTGTTTCATTACCCGGGTTCATAACCGACTTTGTCAACTCCAGCATAGGGCTGTATGCTTGGTAAAAAGAACTTGTTGTTGAGTTGTTCATGTTCCAAAACCAGAAGAGAATAGCCACCACTGCCGCCGCAACTGCGCCGTAACGAACGAAGATTGCAAACAGCGGAATAACCTTTGTTTCTTCTCTTTTCAAAGCGTCTAAATCACCAAATGACACATGCATAGGCTTGACCACCGAACGTTTCATCCAGGCAATGTCATTGGCTAATTTTGGGTCTTTTAGCGCCGCTGCTTTCAACGGGCCATCAGCAACATCGCCCTCTGCTATAGCAGCTAACCACGTTTGCTGACTTTCCAAGCCTTCAACCTTCAATTCCTCATTCGAATCGCTGGAAACGAGTTCATCTTTGAGTTTTGTTTGCTGCATGGCCAACCAATGCTTTTCGGCCAAGGCGTTGCCTGAAATGGTAGGCAATTCAATATCTCCTTCCAGTGCTGCCGCCAGTTTTTCGTCGATCAACGACGGCATTTGATCTTCTGGCGCTGTTAGCTCAGGAAATACTTCTGAGTCAGCAACTAGCTCATTGAGCGGAAGGCCCTCTACATCTATGTCGAACTCAGCTGCCAGCTCAGGATGAGCATCCAAGAAGCTAAACAACGCCGCCTTTTGATCAGCAGTGAGTTGTCCTTCCAGATAATCCAGAATAAACGCTTCGTAATTTGATGTATTGATGCTCATACTAAATTCTCCATACTTACGAGGTAGTTCTTCAAAGCCACTCGCGCTCGGTAGATATATACCTTCACTTGTGATTCATTCAGCCCCGTAATTTCTCCAATTTCTTGGTAGTTGTACCCTTCATAATCTCTCAGGAGGACAACATTTCGCTGTACTTCTGGTAGAAGGTCTAACGCCTCTTGCAAGATCTCTTGAAGATCTGAATACTGCCTATCGTGTGATAGTCTTGATTCACTTACCTGTTCAAAATCTGCATTCTTCTTCTCTCTTCTTATCCAGTCAATCATTGTTCTATAACCTGTGGTGAATAGATATGACTTTGCTTTTTCAAAATTCACATCTTCCACCTTCAACCAAAGTTTGGTGAACGTATCTTGCACGACATCTCTCGACTGCTCCTCATCTCTCAAATTCTTGAAGATGAAGCGGAAGAGGTTATCGGCAAAATTGTCGACGCATATGTTGTATTCCGCAACGGTCATGTGCCAGTTCAGGTTGTTTCAATTGTGTGACGAACAGAAGTTCTTAAAAGTTACAGGATAATTTTTAGTGAGCGAAAAAAAGTGTTTGGGTAGGGTGGAATTGGGGTGGGGCGAAGCTCTTTTCAGAACGCGCTCTCCGATACCTTAGGATTATTCCTTTCCCCTTCCCTAGGCGAAGCTCGGGAGTAATTCCTTTCACCCGACAAGAATTTTGTGAACGTCTACTCTTAGTTTGTAGTCGAGGGGCTTTTTATCTATCCATAATAGGCCACTTCGTGCAGAAATTTAAACAAGAAAAAGCCCCGTGAACTTACGTTCTCCGGGGCTTTCCAACCTTTAACCTATTTGAACCTTACTAATCAGTGATTAGCAGCTATTTGAATCATTTGGAATTTGAGATCATTTACCTCCTGAAGCTTTGCTAGATATGCAGAAATATTTCCTGTCTTCATTAGATCGATTGCTTGGCGCTTCATCGCCATATATTTTCTTTTTAACTCTTTCATGGCATTTGGTTTTAATTGTTAAACTCAACTACCCAAATGCAAGCAGCGTGCCAAAAATGAACACGCTGCAAAAATAAAATCTTATCTATTTGATTATCAACTACTTTTCGTACAGATAATTATTACTGATGTAGTTAATCACTTTGTCAGAAACGAGGTAACGAATGTCTTTTTGTGATTTAATTGCGTTTCTTAAAAACGTCGAAGAAATCTTGATCATGGGTGCATCACAAATTTCAACCCTGCCCATATGAATCACTGGAGCTTCTTGTTCGGCTTCCTCGCCGTCTGTCAATGACCTTGGGTAAACAAGCAAGTCAAACTCGTTCAAGATTCGCTCGTGGGACTTCCATTTATGTAGACTACGCAGGTTATCTTCGCCCATAATGAGCGTAAACTGTGTGTCGTTATGCTCTTGCACCAGCTTATCCAATGTGTTGATCGTGTAATTAGGTTGTGGCAGATTGAATTCTGCATCGCTCACATTCAACCTATTGTTATCCATGGTTGCCAAACGTACCATCTGTAGCCGGTGCTCATCTGGTAACAAATCACTCCGGTTCTTCAGTGGGTTGTGCGGGGTTACTACCAGCCATACTTCATCTAAGGAAGTGTGAGTTGCCATGTAATTCGCAATCACCAAATGCCCAATATGAATTGGGTTGAACGTTCCGAAGTATAGGCCTACCTGCTTCACGATTTCAAAAATGTTGTGATGAGATCAAATGCTTCAGCTTTCGCCGTTTCCAAATCATCATTAATGAGCACGTAGTCAAACTCTGTGGCAAAATCCATTTCCATGTTCGCCTTGGCAATGCGTCGCGCAATACTTTCGTCGGTCTCCGTGGCACGTGTTCGAAGTCTATCTTCCAAGGCTTGTACCGAAGGCGCTTTCACGAAAACTGAGATCGCTTTATCACCGAATGCTGTTTTGAGATTGACACCTCCTACAACGTCTACATCGAAAATAACATGTTTTCCTTCGCTCCAAATCCGCTCAATTTCTGACTTCAATGTGCCGTAGAACTGGTTCTCGTATACTTCTTCCCACTCAACAAATGCGTCCGCGTCTATTTGTTGTTTGAATTCTGTTACCGACATGTAATGGTAATCTTTTCCATCGCGCTCCACCGGACGAGGAGCTCTACTTGTTGCTGATATAGAAAAGGCGAGTGGAAGATTCTGTTGCAGGATATGATGGACAATGGTTGTTTTACCCGCGCCGGAAGGAGCAGAAAAAATAACACATTTACCTTCTTGCTGATTAAAGGACATTTAGTACTTGTTCTTTGATCTTTTCCAATTCATCTTTCATCTGAACAACGACGCGTTGGATGTCGGAATCGTTTGCTTTGCTCCCAAGCGTGTTGATCTCTCTTCCAATTTCTTGGGAGATAAAACCAAGCTTTTTCCCCTGTGCAGCGCCATTGCGAAGAATTTCAAGAAAGTAATTGCAGTTGGCTGAAAGGCGAACACGCTCTTCCGTCACATCAATCTTCTCGAGGTAGTAAACGACTTCTTGCTCGAAACGGTTTTGATCTACTTTATCAGGGTCAATTACCTCATCGAGGTTGGTTCGAATGCGATCTTTGATACGTTTGATGCGTGCGTTCACCGCTTCATCTAGATCTGCATCCAGTTGCATGATCTTTCCAATTCGCTCTTCAAAATCTTTCTGAAGGCCGTCTCCTTCTTGAGAACGGTAACCTTGAAACATGGTGTTGGCCTCTTTGATCAACTTCATGATTTCTCCCCATTCTTCTTCATTCAATTCTTCCTTTTCAGGGCGAAGAACATCAGGAATACGCATAATCAACGACATGTAGTCCACTTCGTCTTGGCCTATTTCCTTCGCTACCGCCTTCATATCTGTATGATATGCTTCGATTAGCGCTTTGTTGAGCGTCACTCTCTTCTCAGAAGAGTCTGCATCATAATAGATTCCGAGATCGGCCTTTCCGCGCACCACTTCTTTGCTTAGCCAATTTCTCAGCTTCATCTCCTTCTCTTTGTAGACAGAAGGCATGCGCACATTTAGGTCAAATTGTTTGCTGTTTAGGGAACGCAATTCAACGGTAAACTTGCGGCTTCCAATGGTGGCTTCGGCTTTTCCGTAGCCGGTCATTGATTTGATCATTCAACTTGCTTTCTCGCAAAAATAGGAATTGCCCGTCGGATGACCGTGAAAGTTTCAATTAATGCGTCACAATTAGTGTTTTTCTTGAAATTCCTGTGTCTTGAACAAGCACAACAGTGTAGATTCCTTCTGCCAAATTATCTGTACTAATTTCCACCCGATTCATTGATTGAAGCGGTTCTGACACCACCAACTGTCCATTCGAACTGTAAATAACCACCTCGCCCGTGGTAGCAGATTCGAATTCGATGTTAATGAGTTCATTTGCCGGGTTTGGATAGACGTTGAAGTCCAATTGGTTCACTTCAGTAATGGAATTGGTACAACTCAAGGTTGGACTAGTAGCAATGCAAGAAGAAAACAACTGAGAAATCAGCGTGCAAACCACCACGTCTCCTGAAGAGAATGGTCCCAATTCATACGCTCCCACTTCATCTATGACCATTGTTCCTGTAGATATATTGTTCACCATGTTCCATGGTCCTGCATTTCCTAGGTCAGTTACATTGAAATCAACGTACAAGAAGCCTCCTTCGCAGGTTGAAACTACCCAGTCAATAATTGGGCTCACACATTCGTAATGAGCCATCATTTTGAGTGGCGCCAATTACATAGTTGCAAGCTGTATGATCTGGACAACCTAAGCACGATTCAAAATCACAACTTCCGTCGTCTTGAGTGGCAGTTGACGCGAAGTTGCAGGCTTCCGGATCAGTGCATCCTAAACAGGACTCAAAATCACAGATGTAATTGTCATAAATGCACGCCAATTCGTACGACTTCTCAGCATCTGGATCGTAATTCACAGCATATGGATTACCGCATACTGACTGGTTATCGTAACAGTTAACAGCCACGTCCACAGGATCTGACGTTCCTTGTGAGGTAGAGGCTGTAAATTCATAGACACCGGCACCTAGCAGAGGGATGATTACGCTTTCACCCGATTGAATAAATTGTCCTGTGGCGGGCAAGTCCACACATCCTTGAATTCCGCCACCTACTTCTTGGTAACAGATTTCTTCGAGGTAACAGACTCCAGTAATGGTCGGGGTAATGATTACACGTGTGATAAACTCGCCCGAAAATGAATCCCAAATGCAATTTTCTTCAATTGTCAATTCCACGGGTAAGCAGTGCGCGTAGAAACAGCTCCCATCATCAATGGTCACTTAAGGGTCATAGTTCTCTGCTAATTCATCGGTACAGCCCAAACAACTGTAATCACAAGAGCCATCGTCTTCCGTAGCTAGCTCGTCGTAATTGCACGCTGATAAATCGGTACAACCCTCTTGTGCGTTTACTGCATTGTAACCCAACAGCCCAATGCAAAGCATTAGTATGCGCGTAATTGTTTTCATAAGGCAAAGGAGCGGATGAATCTTTATTCACCTCGTAGTCGGTTGGATGAACGTCCTGTAGTCTTTTCACCCACAAAAAAAGCCCCAGCAGAGAACTGCCGGGGCTTTTGATTGGTGTCTTATTTATTTAGTGCCTAACGGTCACTTTTTGCGTCACAACTTTATCTCCATAAGTCAGTCGAACAAAGTACACTCCGCTCGCTACTTCAGCAACGTTCATCTTGAGTGATTCGTTTCCTTTCTTAAGGATGTCTTGTTTTACTAGCTGACCTGTTACGTCTACCAGATCAACAGTTACTTCTCCCGTTGGTGAACCTTGGATGGTCATCCATTCGTTCGCTGGGTTCGGGAAAATCTGCCAAGCATCGGTTGCATTCAGTTCGCCAACTCCCACCTCACAACTCAACAATGGCGAAGTGATAATGCAGTTGGTCATTTGATCCGAAGAAACCGTGAGTAGTACGTTTTCACCTTCTGTGAAAGGTCCAACTTGGATCGTTCCAGTAAAGTTCAAACTAACCTCATCTCCATTTTGATCATTCGAAATGGTGTAAGGAGCTCCATTTCCAAGGTCAGCGATGATGATTTCCACGAAGTACAAGTCATCGGCATCATCAGAGCATTCAACAACAAGGTATTCTAGAACTGGGTATTCACAGTCGTAGATACAGCTTCCATCATCCAGTGTAGCTTCAGGGTTGTAGTTCGTCGCATCTGGATCTGTACATCCTTCGATGTCGTAGATACAAGATCCGTCATCAATTGTTGCGTCTGCGTCGTAGTTGGTTGCTTCTGGATCTGTACATCCATAACAGCTGTAATCACAACTTCCATCGTCTACCGTTGCAAATTCATCGTAGTTACAAGCCTCAACGTCTGTACATCCTTCGATGTCGCCGTAGATACAGCTGCCGTTTTCAATGGTTGCTTCCGGATCGTAGTTTGTTGCTTCTGGGTCGGTACATCCGTAACAATCGAAGTTACAAGAGCCATCATCTACTGTAGCTAATGGATCATAGTTACAAGCGGCGATGTAAATACACCCACCGATTTCTTCGTAGATACAGCTTCCGTTGTCAATTGTTGCGTCTGCGTCGTAGTTCACCGCTTCTGGATCGGTACAACCGTAACAATCGTAGTTACAACTTCCGTCGTTTATGATTGCATCTGGGTCGAAGTTACATGCCAGCTGGTCAGTACATCCTGTTTCACTGTATGTACAACTTCCATCATCAATGGTAGCGTCAGCATCGTAGTTGTCTGCTGTTTCGTCTGTACAACCATAGCAGCTGTAATCACAACTTCCGTCGTTCTCAGTTGCTTCAGGGTCGAAGTTACATGCTAACTCATCTGTACAACCTGGGTTCTCATAGATACAAGAGCCGTCATTTACTGTAGCAGCTGCGTTGTAGTTCAATGCTGCAGGATCTGTACAACCAAGTACTTCATCTACACAACCGTTATTCGGAGGAAGGTTTCCTTCGCAAACGCCGTTTGGATCGTTTACAACTCCACCATCGGCGCAATCAAAGCCCCAAGTAACACAGTTGAAATTCACAGATACGCCATCCCAGAGGAATGAACCATCGTCAAGAGAACCGTCGCCCAACCAGTTTAATACACCAATTGAGTGCTGGTTGCCATCGCAATCACAGATTGTTTCTTCGTTATCACAGTTACCATTCACCCAAGTGAAAATACCCGATTGAGAACCGTCTGACGTTGTGAAATAGAACTCATAAGTAGCTCCAGGAACGGTATTGTTCAAGAACAGACCGTCTCCATCTTCCAAGATGATTGGATCAGCCAATGTAGGAAGGTTAAAACAAGTAAATTCTCCGCCGTCTTCCGAGAAGCAGAAGTCTTCAACGAGGCAATCACCATTGATAGCAACTTCGAATCCGATTAAAGGTAATAAGCCATCACCAACATCAGCACAATCTTCTTGGTAAACTACCATGCCCAAAGGCCCACAGGTTGCTTCATCACATCCATTGTTTGGAGGAAGGTTTCCTTCACAAACACCGAATGGGTCATCTTCTACACCACCGTCAGCACAATCAAAGCCCCATGTAGCACAGTTGAAATCAACTGGCTGGTCTTGCCAAAGGAAAGTACCATCATCAAGGAATCCATCACCTAGCCATACAAGCGCACCACCTGAGTGTTGCGTTCCAGCACAATCGCAGATGTAAACATCATACACACATTCTGCTTCGATATTTACCTCAACAAGAGGGCTATAGTTCAGGGCGAAAGGGTTTCCGCAACCTTGAACGGCTTCAGAACAATCAATGAAGATCGTCATTGGCTCAGAAATGTCATCTGGTGTAGTATAGTACACAACGTATTCTCCTGGTCCGTCAACTGGAAGGAACACCCCATTCTCATCATTTCCGATAAAAATGTCAAAATCAGGAAGGAAGTAACATGTTTCTGTTCCTCCAACTGGTGTTACACAAACTTCTTGAACGAAGCATTCACCGATCGTTTCAGCGTTCATTAGAATTCGAGCCAGTATCTGATCTGTTTCTTCGTCATAGAAGCAATCTTGCTCAAGTGTCATTTCACCAGCAGCACAGTCTCCGTAGAAACAAGAACCGTCGTCGATGGTTGCTAATGGGTCATAGTTGGTGGCTGCTGGATCAGTACATCCTACTACAGCTCCATCACAACCGTTGTTTGGAGGAAGGTTACCCAAGCAAACGCCAAATGGGTCACCAGTAACTCCACCGTCTCCGCAGTCATTACCCCATGTAGTACAATCGAAGAACACTGGTAAACCGTTCCATTCGTACGTTCCATCATCGAGTACTCCGTCACCAAGCCAAGTTAACACCCCAATTGTGTGCTCATTTCCTTGACAGTCACAAATCGTTTCTTCGCTTATACAATTTCCATTTACCCATGAGTACTCAGCCGACGTAGTTCCGTCTGAAAGGACGTAGTAGAAATCGTACGTTGCTCCTGGGTTGGTATTGGTGAAATCCAATGGGTCACCTGATTCTAAAATGATATCAACTCCAGGTAAGTCGACACATGTAAAGCCGCCATCGTTTTCTTGGTAGCAGAACTCTTGCACCGCACACGCACCTTCAAAGTTGAAAACCAAGTTGATTACCGGAAGTGTTCCGAGTCCATCTCCTGTATCAAGGCAATCTCCTTGCGAAAGGACTAAGTCAAGGTTCGAACAACCATCGTAAATACACGAGCCGTCGTCTATGGTTGCGTTCGGGTTGTAGTTAGAAGCAAGCGGGTCAGTACATCCGAAAATGTCTCCTGCATCACAGCCGTTGTTAGGTGGTAAGTTACCGTCACAAACGCCGAATGGATCTTCTCCGTCGAAGCCGCCATCACCACAATCGAAGCCCCATGTAGAACAGTTGAAATCTACTGGCTGACCTTCCCAATCAAACGAACCATCGTCAAATGCGGTATCACCCAACCAAATGAGGACACCAATCGAGTGTTCTGTACCCTGGCAATCGCAAATGGTTTCTTCGTTGTTGCAGTTACCATTGTTCCATGTGTAGGTCGGAGATGTGGTTCCATCAGATAGTGTGAAGTAGAAATCATACGAAGCATTTGGTGTGGTGTTCGTGAAGTCCAATAGTTCACCTGCAAAAATATCGATCCCAATACCTGGAAGGTTAACGCAAGTGAAACCACCACCGTTTTCTTGGTAGCAGAAATCTTCCACGTTGCAGTTTCCTAGGAAATCAAATTCAAGGGTGATTACTGGAAGCGGCCCTAGACCATCACCCGTATCTAAACAAGGACTCTGCGTAATTGCAAGGTTGTTAATAACACAATCGCCACCACCTGTTTCTTCTACTGACCAACCGATGTCAGCCATTAATCCAAGAATAACTGGTCCTGGGGTGTGAATGGCTTCTCCTTGACCGATGAACGGTGTCATCAGTGAGTTCACGTTACCCGTGTCAAAAGAATCTTCGTCTAAGTGAGAAAAGCTCGAACCACCTTGCCAAGTGCTCGGTGCGTATATTTCAGGTGCAGAGCCACCGTTATTGGTATTTGCATCTGGCCCATCGAAGAAAAGATTGCCACTTGTTAGTTGAGTTGCAAGAGAAGATGTTCCATCGTTGAACGCTAGAATTGACGTCCCACCACCATTCTCTACGAATGTATCATAGACTATTGGGTTTCCCAACTGGTAAAAACCAAGACCACCATCTACTGTTGGAGATCCCGTTACACCAAGTCCATGACCAAGTTCATGAAGCACTACTGATACGAAGTCATACTGCCCAAACCCTGGCTCCCCATCCGTACCAAAGTACCAATTCGTGCCACTATCAAACGTTGCTGTAACGTCGGCTTGACCGTTTAAAAGGTCAAAACCTGCAATTTTATTTGCAAGTGCTACTGGGTAGTACGTATTTGATTGTGGAGCATTATTAAAGTTTTGGAAAAACGTTACTGGACCGGCAAAACCGAGTGTGTTACCAGCGATATCTTCCCAGTTCGCATCAATTAAAATAGGTACATCGCTTGTCAAAAGTGAAGCCCAAATATCAACTGCATATTGAAATGCATTTTGCGCATCTGTTGTAAATCCGTTGTATGTTACCGAGATTACCACATCGCGTTCACCTTGGGGATCAAAGCCAGCAGGAGGTGGTAAAAAGGAGTCTCTTTGTTCTTCGAGGCCAATGATGCCCATGCATTTCACTCCACCACATCCGTTATGGGAGCAGTGATTCTGGGCATAAAGAGAGAGAGTGCAAAAAAGAGCCATGGCGAAGAACCATGCTCTAGTGCGTAGTGTTTTAGTCATAATTGGACAGGTTCAAATGAATTTTGAACGAAGATAAGGCGAGTATTTCATGATTTTTCACATCATTCATTGTATTAATTGGATTCTCGGTTGTGCAAAACCTCTAAATTTGGAGAATCTATGCTGAAGGTAGCCGACATAAAAGCCCCTATATCTGATGAAATGCAACGCTTTGAAGCGCATTTCAAAGATGCTATGAAGAGCAATACGCCTTTGCTAGACAAGATTACCCACTACATCATCAAGCGAAAAGGGAAGCAAATGCGTCCTATGTTCGTGTTTTTAACGGCTAAGATGTGCGGCGAAATCAACGAAGCGTCCTACACAGCAGCTTCTATGATTGAGCTACTTCATACCGCTACGTTGGTGCATGATGACGTGGTAGATGACGCTTACAAGCGTCGTGGTTTCTTTTCAGTAAATGCCCTCTGGAAAAACAAAATTGCCGTGCTCGTGGGTGACTATCTGTTGTCTCGTGGGCTGTTGATGTCTGTAGATCAAAACGCTTTCGAACTGTTGAGGATTATCACCAACGCCGTGAGAGAAATGAGCGAAGGTGAGCTCCTTCAAATCGAAAAAGCGCGGAAACTGAACATAACCGAGGAAGTCTATTTTGAAATCATTCGGAGAAAAACGGCCTCGTTGATTGCTGCTTGTTGCGAATCAGGTGCTGCCGCTGTTCAGGATGACAAAGAAGTACAAGAGAGCATGCGTTTGTTTGGTGAAAAAGTGGGAATCGCTTTTCAAATCAAAGACGACCTCTTCGATTATGGGTCAGATGACAACATTGGCAAACCAACAGGGATTGATATCAAGGAGCGAAAAATGACCTTGCCACTGATTTATGCGTTAAATCAATCCACTAAGTCTGAAAAGCGCCGAATCATCAAGATCATCAAGAACCACAATGAAAACCCTGAAAAGGTAAAAGAGGTGATTGATTATGTTATCAAATCTGACGGGCTCACATATTCGCACAAGATCATGCTGAACTACACAGATGAGGCACTTGCTATTTTGGACGGGTTTCCAGATTCTCCGTCGAAAGAGTCTTTGAAGCAATTAGTAGATTACACCATCCACCGTAAAAAATGAAGGTTTTCAGTCTTTTTCTAGCCGTGTTATTCGTTGCATGTACGCCAACAGAAGGGCGCATTGTGAAGGAACGGTTCGAAGACGGCAACGAAAAAAGAGTGCTGGAATACACCAATGGCGACACCCTCAGCGGTACAGAATTTCAGTATTACAGCAATGGTTTTTTAATGGCCACAGGCGAATACGAAGCCGGAAAACGCATTGGCACTTGGAAGAGTTTCCATCTGGATAGCACCAATTGGTCTCAGCAGCAGTACGAGAACGGACTTAAAACTGGGCCCTATCATGTTTGGCATCGCAATGGACTCCAGCGTATTTCAGGTAACTACGCAGCGGGCAAAGAAATCGGGAAGTGGTACTTCATGAATGAGTTTGGAGACACGCTTCAAATCAAGGATTTCGATCAGGCCGATTAACATTTTCTTGTTCAAAATGGCCTTGGTTGTAGGCTAAAACGCACCTTTTCAACGTTTACTTTTATACCCGATGTAATGTGTTCGGCTATGAAAAATTCGTTTTTGACCCTTCTTTTATCAATTCTTACCCTTTCTTCCATCGCTGGAGGAAAGCGTTTCACGCGTTCAGAATACATTGACATGTGGAAGGAAGAAGCCATTCGTCAAATGGTTGACCACCAGATTCCCGCGAGCATTACCATGGCTCAAGCTATTTTAGAAAGCGGGGATGGAAACAGTGAATTGGCGAGTAAATCGAACAATCACTTTGGCATCAAATGCCATAGCACCTGGAAAGGGAAAAAAGTTTACCATGACGATGACAAAAAAGGAGAGTGTTTTCGACACTACAAAAATGCCTTTGAGTCGTTTGATGACCACTCTGACTTCCTCAAGAAAAAGCGCTACGCCTCTCTTTTTGAATATAACATTACAGACTATAAAAAATGGGCGAAAGGGCTGAAAAAGTGCGGTTACGCAACGAACCCTAAGTATCCTGACCTCTTGATTCGAATCATTGAAGATTACCACCTCGACGACCTGGACAAAGAAGGGTTAGCCAGAGCGAAAGGAGATGTGATTGCGAAAAAAGACAAGCGAAAGAAAGATTCCGGCAAGGCATCAGCTGACTATGATACCGACGAAACACTTCCTGAAGTGAACTTGAGCAACAGGAGAGCGATTCGCATGAGTGAAAATAACATCAAATACATCATTGGTGAAGCCGGCGATACCCCTGAATCAATTGCTTCCGACCTTGACCTCATGCCTTGGCAGATTCGTAAATACAACGACTTCGGTAAAGGCCATGCACCTGAAGAAGGAGAAGTGATTTATATTCAACCAAAAAGGGCAAAAGCGAAAGTGCATAAACATACCGTCCAAGAAGGAGAAACCATTTGGGACATCTCTCAGAAATACGGTATCAAAATCAAGAAAATCTATAAGTTGAACAAAATGACTCCGGGAACAGAGCCTGCAGCAGGAACTGTTCTGGTCATTGGACGAGCAAGTCGCTAGCCTTCATGAAAAACAGGACCACTCCCGCGTGGAAGCAACTGTGCACCCTGTTTGTTGCGATTTGTTCAGCACTGCCAGCGGTTGCGCAGCGCTATCAACTCAATCAGTATAACTTAAAAGATGGGCTACCTCAATCGCAGGTAACCGCCCTTTTACAAGACCATCGTGGGGCGCTGTGGGTAGGAACGCAGGGAGGTGGACTGGCTAAATTCAACGGTGTTGATTTTACAGTCATCAACACGGGTGACGGATTGCCTGGGAACCAAATTCTATCTCTTATTCAAGAAGGAGATCGATTGCTTGTTGGCACTGACAACGGGCTGTGTTCGTTCGACGGAAGAGAAGTTCAATCAGACACCATTGCTTCCCATCATTTGCGCATAGAAGCTTTGCTCCACGATGAAAATCGACTCTTCATTGCCACCAATCAAGGCCTCTTCTTGCAAGAAGACTTGCGGGTCAATGGGGCATGGATCCCACTCGTGCCCGAGGAAGGGTTTTTTGATGTTTGCATCCATCAGAACCGCCTTTACGCCAGTTCAGACAAGGGAGTTTACACGTGGGATGAGCAGCTAAAAAATATGCGACTATTGCGTTTTGGCGGAAACACCTACTGCAATAACTTTTTCTCGTCTTTCAACAACGAATTACTCGTTGGAACCTATGGCAACGGTGTGCTAATGATAGAAGGCGAATCGCTGGTGAAACACCCACAACTCGGCAGCGTTTCAGCCATTGTTTTCGATGGTCTCTTCCTTGAAAATGGAAGTTGCGTTTTAGCCACTCAAAACGATGGGGCCATTGTGGTTTCTTCTACCGGAAAAATAGATCGGTATAACCAAGGGTCAGGACTTGGAAGTGCCGCCGTTCGATGTCTTTGGGAAGACTCCTGGAACAACGTGTGGTTGGGAACCTCTGGTGGTGGATTGGTAAGACTTAGTGCCCAACCTTTCACACATTACGACAGATCAAGTGGGCTTCCAGGAGACCAGGTTTACGCCATTGCTGAACAAAACAAGAAACTTGCACTTGGGGTCAGCGATCGTGGGTTGACATGGTTCGATGGTAGCACCTTTGAAGCCGATGAAACCCTGAAAAACGGGACTGTAAAAACGCTACTTACGGACAGTCGCGGTTGGCTTTGGGCCGGAACCGAAGGCCAGGGCATTTACTTGTACACGCCAGACACTGTGGTTCAAATTGGCGCCTCATCTGGGCTGAGTGGGTTGTGGATTCGCGCCTTCGCAGAAGCTAAAGATGGAAGCATGTACGTGGCAACTGCAGGCGGTGGTATTACACACATCTTGTCTCCTATTGCTCCAGGCCTCAATCCTGCAACACGCATCTTCACTTCTGGAAATGGGCTTTCTGAAGATCGAATCACAGACTTGGCCATTGACGATTTAGGCCGTGTTTGGTACGGAACACGGGCGCATGGTTTTGGCGTGCTATTTCCGGACGGACAAGCGCTCAACTTCAACACCTCGCAAGGACTTCGAGACAATGACGTTCGTTCAGTAGAAATTGACAACTCCAATACGCTTTGGATTGGCATGTCAGGCGGACAAATCTGCAAAATCAACCTCAGCGACGACGCCTACACTATTCAACAAGTGAAGTCAACAATAGAAAGTCCGTACGCGCTGTATTCCCTTGCTTTTGATAGCCGTGGCCACCTTTGGGTTGGAACAGCGAATGGCGCAGAACAGTGGTTGTTAGACGGAAAACGCAACTTGATTGGGGTTGAACAATACAGTGAAGACGAAGGTTTTGAAGGGCTTGAAGCTTGTAGCAATGCCTGTCTAAGTAAAGCAGACGGAGGGATTATTTTCGGCACCATAGACGGAATGAGCATTTACGATCCTGCGGTGAGCACTCAGGTGAATTCTTCGCCCTCTATCTTCATCACAGACCCTCATCTGTTCTACCGTCCTTTTGCTGAATTGCCGCAACACATCTACCTCAATGCTTGGAATTCACCTGTAGATACGTTGGTGTTGACTTTTGAGCAAAACAACTTGAGCTTCGACCTAACAGCCATTCACCTGCAGTATCCTGAAGACATCACCTACCAGCATTTTTTAGTGGGTAGTGACCCTGATTGGAGTCCGGCCAGTTCGCGAAGCACCATCTCCTATTCAAATCTAGCCCCGGGAATCTACTCCTTGCACGCGAGGGCTTGTGTGAAAGGTGGAACGTGCGCAGAAGCAAGGCCCGTCGTGATCAATATCCTCACCCCATTTTGGAAAGAAACGTGGTTCCTTGTTACCGTTGTATGTGTTGCATTGATGCTCTTAGTATTGATTTTCCTTTTGGTACTAAGGAATGTAAAACGAAGGGCAACAGAGCGCAGTTCAAGGCTACGCTTGGAAAGAGATGTGTTGGAAATTGAACAGAAAGCACTTCGCCTACAAATGAATCCTCATTTCATCTTCAACACGTTGAATTCCATTCAAGGGCTCATTGCGAAGCAAGACAACAAAACAGCTCGACTCTATCTTTCTCGTTTCTCACGTCTGATGCGTCAAATTTTAGAGAATAGTAGGGAAGACGAAATTCCGCTGGAAGAAGAGCTAGCCGCATTGAAACACTACTTGGAACTAGAGCAGTTTACCCATGAACAGTGTTTTACTTGGGACGTAATATGCGACGAGGAATTGCTTGAGGAAGTGGTTCCACCCCTCATTCTTCAACCCTTTGTAGAGAATGCCATTGTGCATGGTATTGTTCCGAAAGGCAGCGGAAACATTGCTATTTCCGTTCATGAGGAAGAGGATTTCTTGGTCATGTCTGTTGCAGACAATGGTCAAGGGAGGTCAGCAAGTGCGGCATCCAAACTTCCCGGGACAACGCATCGGTCAGCAGGGCTTGATGTGACAAAAGAACGCTTGGCTATGCTGTCAGATGGCGACGGTGTTGGGGGAAACATCACCTTCATTGATTTGGAAGAAAATGGTCAACCGAGTGGCACCAAAGTGGTGATTAGGCTACCATTGCCCAACGGATAAAAGACGAACACGAACGGATTCCTGAATTGGTTTGCGCGTAAAGAAGATTGTTCTTTCTTTAGCGTTAGAAGAAAAAGAGATGCTTATGAAACGTGCACTAATTATTGACGATGTAGAAAATGCCCGCATCAGTTTACGGAGCGATTTGAACGATTACTGTCCGGAAATTGAAGTGGTAGGTGAAGCAGAAGGAGTGGTCAGCGGTGCCCGATTGATCAAAGAAGTGCAACCAGACATTGTCTTTCTTGACATTCAAATGAAAGATGGAAGTGGCTTTGACTTGCTTGAGATCATTCCTGAGGTCAACTTCGCCCTCATTTTTACAACTTCCAGTGACACCCATGCCATTCAAGCTTTTCGCTTTTCTGCTGTAGACTACTTGCTCAAACCGGTTGACCCCGACCAATTGATGCAAGCGGTTGAAAAAGCCGACGCATCTGGACAAGGCAAGCTTGAGGTGCTTCAGAGTAATTTAGGTGGGTCGAAGCGGTTGGCTTTGAACTCTCAGGAAAAGATTAAAGTCGTTGACTTGGACGACGTTGTGCGCTGTGAATCTACTGGTTCATACACCTTGTTTTACATGAAAGATAAGGAGCAAGTACTGGTAACTCGAACACTCAAAGAGTACGACTCCATGCTATCTGACGTAGGCTTTATCCGTGTGCATCAATCTCATTTGGTGCACATGAAATTCATTGCTGAATTCGTCAAAACAGATGGAGGGCACTTGGTATTGAAAGACCGTACAGAAATTCCAGTTTCTAGTAGAAAACGGAGCACCGTTATCAAAGCGCTTTCGCACTTCGCCTAAGTCTTCCCCTCTTTGTTTCAAGTGACCTCTGCATTTCGTAGCTTTGTAGGTACATGGCACAATTTGAATGCAATCCAAAGCGGCGCCAAAAGCGCAACCCAGAATGATCTTCCTTTTCTAGGAAATGAATCATTAACGCTTTAATTTCAACACATGCCATTTTATCAAAAACTGGGAAAGTTCCCACACAAGCGACATACCCAATTCAGACAACCCAACGGAAAGCTCTATCATGAGCAATTGTTTGGGACCATTGGATTCTCCGGTATGTCATCATTGTTATACCATGTGCACCCTCCAACTCAGGTAAAGGAGATTACCTCATCTGTAGATGTGAGTCCGCGTATTGCTGTAGCCAAAAACATGAAGTCCATCAACCTAAATGGCTTCGCTGTGCCGCCGAAAGACGATTACTTGGAAAGCAGGGTTCCTGTTTTAACCAATGCTGATTGCACCATTATTCTGGCTGCGCCGAAGAAGTCATTAACGGAATACTTCTATAAAAATGCCGATTCAGATGAAGTGATTTTCATCCACGAAGGCAACGGAACGCTTCGTACCATGTTGGGGAATATTCCTTTCAGTTATGGAGATTATCTCGTGGTTCCAAGAGGTATGATTTACCAAATTTCTTTCGAAACGGAAGAAAATAGGTTGATGATTACCGAATCAACTCATCCGATTTATACGCCGAAACGCTACCGAAATCATTTCGGGCAATTGCTTGAACATTCGCCATTTTGTGAGCGTGATTTCAGGGGGCCAAGTGAATTGGAAACACACGAAGAAACAGGAGATTTCATCATGAAAGTGAAGAAGGAAAACACCCTTCACACCTACGTGTATGCAAGTCACCCGTTTGATGTTGTTGGTTGGGATGGGTACAATTTCCCGTACGCTTTTTCCATTCACGATTTTGAACCGATCACCGGACGTGTGCACCAGCCACCTCCCGTGCATCAAACGTTTGAAACAGACGGTTTCGTTATTTGTAGTTTCTGTCCGCGTTTGTATGACTACCATCCAGAATCCATTCCTGCTCCGTACAATCACAGCAACATCGATTCAGATGAAGTTTTGTACTACGTAGACGGAGATTTTATGAGTAGAAATAACATTGAACGTGGCATGATTACGCTGCACCCAGCAGGAATTCCTCACGGACCGCACCCGGGTGCCTATGAACGTAGTATTGGCCAAACAGAAACCGTTGAATTAGCGGTGATGGTAGATACGTTCAGACCGTTGAAAGTAACTGAGCAAGCGCTCGAAATTGAAAACCCTGATTACTTCCGCTCTTGGATGGAGCACTAAAATATTGACATCATGAGTACAGATAATACATCATTACAATTAGAAAAAATTGTTCCTCAAGCGGAAGATTTCTTGCCTTTGTTGGGAACAGATTACGTTGAATTATATGTTGGGAATGCCAAGCAAGCTGCTCACTATTACCAGAGCGCATGGGGATTCCAGCCGTTGGCATATGCCGGATTAGAAACGGGTGTTACTGACCGAACTTCGTACGTCTTGGAGCAAGATAAGATCAGAATCATCTTGACAAGTCCGATGGAAGATGGCGGACCTATCAATGAGCACATCGCGAAGCATGGTGATGGTGTGAAGGTGGTCGCATTGTGGGTTGATGACGCTAAGAAGTCTTGGGAAGAAACAACTTCTAGAGGGGCGAAATCATTCATGGAGCCGAACGAAGAAAGTGATTCAAACGGGAAAGTCGTTTACAGCGGTATCCATACCTACGGTGAAACGGTTCACATTTTCGTTGAGCGAAAAGACTACAACGGAACATTTTTGCCAGGCTTCAAAGCATGGAACCCGAAGTACAAGCCAACTTCTGTGGGCTTGAAGTTCATTGACCACATGGTAGGAAATGTTGGTTGGAACGAAATGAACAAGTGGTGTGAATTCTACGCGAAAGTGATGGGGTTTGCGCAGTTGATCAGCTTCGATGACAACGATATTTCTACTGATTACACGGCGTTGATGTCGAAGGTGATGAGCAACGGAAATGGGCGAATTAAGTTCCCTATTAACGAGCCTGCTGAAGGAAAGAAAAAGTCGCAAATTGAAGAGTACATTGACTTCTACAATGGAGCAGGTGTTCAGCACATTGCGTTGGCTACAGATAACATCATTGAAACCGTAAAAGAACTCACCAAGAGAGGCGTTGAATTCTTGTACGTTCCTGAAACGTATTACGACGACGTATTGGACAGAGTTGGTGAGATTGATGAAGACTTGGCACCACTGAAAGAACTGGGCATCTTGATTGACAGAGATGACGAAGGCTACCTTCTTCAATTGTTTACCAAGCCCGTTCTTGATAGACCAACGATGTTCTTTGAAATCATCCAACGTAAGGGAGCGCAGTCTTTCGGAAAGGGGAACTTCAAGGCCTTGTTTGAAGCTATTGAACGCGAGCAGGAAAACAGAGGGACACTCTAATTTTCAGCCTACGATAAACGAATAAAAAAAGCCAGTTGAGATTCAACTGGCTTTTTTGTTTAGCTCAATATTATAACACTCCCATACACTTCTTCCCGATCACCGTTGGGAAGTCCGTAACGAAGCACATAAGTATACACCTCATCTTGTGCGTAGTGTTTGCCACCTGAAACGTTCCCATTCCAAGCATCAGATGGGTCAGCAGTTTCGAATATCACTTCGCCCCACCGATTGAAAATCAAGAATGAATAATCCACAAAAGGACATGTTGAAACAGGCTTGAAATTTTCGTTTAGGTCATTCAAATCGGGCGTGAATGCATTCGGGATGAACACGTCACAGGTGCAGAAGGTTGATACCGTTTCAAAGTCCAATCGTTCTGTTCCGCAACTGTTGGTGATTTCTACCCAATGACTTCCTTCTTGTGCTGATTCGAAAATCCAATCAGACTCACCATCAGACCAGATGAGCGTGGTCCCTTGTGTAGGATCAACCTCAAAAAGGAAGGTCTCCTCTTCGCAAAACGTAAACTGCTCTTCTAGCTCAACAGTTGGGCGCTGTTGAAATTCAAATAGAAAATCTTCTTGCCACATGCATTGCTCCTCGAAAAGCGTCAAATAGGTAGTTACGTTTGTTGTGAATAAGGTATCTGGAATAGAAGAACCATTTTCCCATTCCCACTCAGCGGCGGTAGTCACCTCCACAAAAACGGTGTCTCCCTCGCATACGTAATCGTCTCTAGTTGTGATTTCAAGAAACGGCTTTTCAATTTCAGTCACTTCGAAGGTCCGTTGTGCCTCAAAACAGCCATCATTTACCTGAACCCAATACGTTCCTCCTTCAAAAATCTCTTCTGTAGCTGTTGTAGTTCCCGTATTCCAGATGTAGTTTCCAGCCATGTCCTCAGCTGAAAGTGTCAATTGGTCTTCTTCGCACAAATCAAGCGCTATCGATTCATCTTCTGGGATTTGTTGTTCGGGAAAAGGATACATCCAGTTATTCGGAATCCCCAACGAATTCAACGTGATTCCAAAACCCAAAGAGCCAATTGTTTTCTTGCGATTGAGCCAACAAATTTGCACCTCCTAGAAGAAGTCCAATGATGATACCTAAGGCCTTTGCGTTGCTCACGTTAAATAGATGTTGACCTTGGCGTAAAAGTTGCATGAGAGAATTGCGATATTTGACACATATACAGTTTCATTCTCTATGACCCGATTGTTTATTTCTGTTTCACTTTTGGTGATGATCTCCTTCTGCAGCTTGCAGGTGTACAAGGTTGAATCAGAAAAACGCGTGTTGAAGGCTGATTATGTTGAGCTTAGTCATATCAAATACGGACTATTCAACGTGGATGAATGGAAGGGCATTATTGCAGACATCATCGACAAAAAAGTCCGCGAATTTGAGATCACTCCTGAGAACGAAAAAGAGATTCGGAAGAAGACCGAAAAGATCCTGAAAGACTTGCTGGACCAGGCCGAAGTGCTCATGCAAGAGGAAAATAAGCGCGAAGGTTTAAAGGGCTTCTTCAGGCAAGCAGTGTCTGACATTGTCGTGCCATTTGACAAACTCCGACAGCGAATTCCAGAATTCACCAACACCATTGTCAAGGCGCTCAAAGATCCTCAAACGAAGAAGGACCTCAAGAATTATTTGGTCGAAAAAGTGGATGAATTTGCAGATGACACCGTGGGTAAGATGGATTATTCTACGTTCAACGCTTTGCTAGCAACATATGAAGCTGAGACGAAAGAACAGGCGTTCGCCAAGCTAGATGAGCTGCGCGCAAAAGCGGATCAGAAAGTCCAAATCTTCATCATTCTCTTGGCTTTTGCGGCAATCTTGCTAACCATCATGGTATTCCTTCCAAAAGCGGGAGTTGCAGAAATGGGCGTCTACACCATTACGGCATTCGTGCTACTGGTTGCCGGGATTGCCTTGCCTATGATCGACATTGAAGCCACCATTGCTAGTTTCAGTTTCCTACTCATCGGTGAACCCGTCACCTTTGAAAACCAGGTCTTGTTTTTTCAGAGTAAGAGTATTTTAGAAGTCGTTGGAATTTTAATTCAGCGTGGCGATGCGGCTTTAGCAGTAGTTGCCATTCTCATCTTCTCTTTCTCTATTTTGATTCCGCTATTAAAACTGACGTTTTCATTCATCGCTCTGGTGCGCAAAAAAGCGCCTACTTCAAAAGTGGGTCAATTCATCGTGTTCAAATCGGGTAAGTGGTCCATGGCTGATGTGATGGTGGTAGCGCTTTTCATGGCGTACATCGGGTTCAGCGGAGTCATCAACAGTCAACTCACCCAACTGGAGCGTGCAAGTGGTACGTTGGAGGTATTCACTACGAATAATTCTACCCTTCAATTGGGGTTTTATTTATTTACGGCCTACTCCATTGTTGGCCTCATCCTTTCTTCCAATATCAATCGCGGCATTCGAAATGCACAAGTGGAAGATGCTGAAATCCCTATCAAATGGACGGAACAATAAGAAAGAATATCAAAGAAGGCATGGTCGTTGCTGTTGTTCAGAAGCACCATCAACGCACAGGTGAGCTCACAGAAGGAGTGGTAAAGCAACTGCTGACCAAATCTCCTGAACATCCACACGGAATTAAGGTGAGATTACAATCTGGAGAGGTTGGTCGCGTTAAAGAAATTGTAGATGATGAAATCGATTAAAACATTTGTCCTTGCATTGCTCTTCACCATGCCTTTCTGCGCGTGGTCTCAAACCTATGTTTTTGAAGATGACCGCATGTGGCAACCAGATATGCTGCTGAATGTTCAGAACGGGTTGATTCTTCCGGGTGATTCACGATTCAATGGAGACGCCATCTTGAACATACACGATGGCAAAGTCTTCGCTGGGTTTAGTACGAGTCCGTTTGATCTTCTTTATACCTTTATAGACAACAAACTGTACCTCACTGATAGCCGATTTAGTGGCGATGTGCTCTATTCCTATGAGGACGGAAAAATCTTCGCAGGAGACAGTACCTTCCCCTTGGATTTACTCTATACCGTTCGCAATGGAATGGTTTACAAAGAGAATTCGATTTCTGCCTTTGATAGACTTTTGGTGTTGAGCGGAAACCCTACTCCTGAAGAGATTATTGGGATTTTGCTCGCTTTGCAAATGCTGTAACCAAAAACGCTTTTTCCACCTTTTTTCTTCACGGTCCCTGAGGCTCTCGAAGGGAAAGGTGGAGCCATCCTTCCATAAAGTCAGGAACCTTTCTAAAACCTAAGGTCACTGAGTTTATCGAAGTGTCGATGTGTTATTAGAATACCAACTCACCGTGTTTCCTTGCACATTCACTCGCGCAAATGCTAGGTATAGCTGGTTTCGACTTATGCAAAGGAGTAGCAAATGATTCGAGAGTTCCGGACTTCACTTTTTAGCACTCAGCTAGTGGACTAATAAGAAAATGCTCTAACTACGCTTCGGCAGCTTCTGAAACGCGAATGGTGTAGTACTCCATGATCTCGTTCACAAGCAATTTCTTGCACGCTTCATCTACTTTCGCTTCAGCAGCTGATTGAGAATCTGCTTCAATTTCTAGGGTGATGTGCTTACCGATTCGTACACGTCCGATTTCAGGAAGACCAATATTCTTCATGTTGTTGCTTACAGCTTTCCCTTGTGGGTCAAGCAAAGCCTCAAGTGGCATAACGTCGATTTCAGCGCGGAACTTCATGGTTTCGTTTTAAGTAATTATATCCTAGTGAGATTAGGAGGTACAAAAATAGCACAATCGGTAGGGCTATGAAAACAGTTCGATAAAATAGTTTTGCCACCAAGCCCAATAGTAAGCCTGAGGCGATGAGGAGGTAGCGAGCTCTGTTTCCTCTGAACCCAAAGTCTTTGAATTTCAATGCCAACATGGGGATGTCTGAAATCATCCACAAACTCATTCCTACAATGAGAACGAGGATGGAAACAGGGTGGAAAAGCACTTCCAAAAATCCACTTCGTACCTCATGAAAAAGCACGTCTGACCACGAAGCGTGTGGAATACCAAGTTCAACGAACCCTTCCGGAGGTGTTCCTCCCGCTTTTCTGCCGAACGAATACCAATGCACCATTCCAATCCAAAACAACGCATTGGAAGGAGTTGGCAAACCACGGAACGAGTCTGATTGTCGGGTATCAATGTTGAATTTCGCAAGTCTGTAAATGGATGCAATCACCAGTAAAAAAGCGCCATAGCCGATCCATGATGGCCAGTAGTTTACATCGGCTACACGGGTTAGCATAATGAAGACCATCATTCCTGGCGCTACTCCAAACGTGACAGCATCAGCCAGGGAATCCAGTTGTTTCCCCATTTCGCCCTGCACCTTTAACAATCGGGCGAAGAACCCATCAAATAGGTCGAAAAAGGCACCCGCCATGATGAAGTAACACGCCAATTCGAGCTGTACTTCGCTGAAAGCAAAGAAGATAGACAAACACCCGCAGACCAAATTGGCCATGGTGAACAGATTGGGAATCAAGCCTTTCATGGGCTAAAGGTAGCAGTCTATTGAAGATTATCAGCACCAAAATGAAATTTGTCATCTCTGTATTTCATTGCATCTTTGCCGAAACTACGACCCATGACGATTGATACTTTTGATTTTTCAGGAAAACGCGCACTCATACGTGTTGACTTCAATGTTCCTTTGAACGACGCCTTCGAAGTAACCGATGCTACGCGTATTAAAGCGGCCATTCCGACCATCAAGCAAGTGATTGCGAAAGGCGGAAGCGCGGTACTTATGTCGCACTTAGGCCGACCAAAAGGGTCAGAAGACAAGTTTTCCATGAAACACATTGTGAACGCTGTAGCCACCGAGTTAGGTATGGACGTTCAATTCGCAGGTGACTGCATTGGGGATGAAGCAAAGGGAATAACAGCGAACCTTGAAATGGGCAAGGTGGTGTTATTAGATAATTTGCGTTTCCACGGTGAGGAAAAAGCAGGCGATGAATTTTTCGCTGGCCAATTGGCTGAACATGGCGATGTATACATCAACGATGCTTTTGGAACTGCACACCGAGCGCATGCTTCAACAGCTGCGATTGCGCGTTTCTTCCCACATGACAAGCTCTTTGGATATGTGATGGAAAACGAAATCAAAAACATTGACAAGGTGTTGCACGGATCAGAAAAGCCCGTTACTGCTATTGTAGGTGGGGCGAAGGTATCTAGCAAGATCAGCATCTTGGAGAATTTGGTCGAAAAAGTAGATCACGTTTTAATTGGGGGCGGAATGGCCTTCACTTTCTTGAAAGCGCAAGGCGGAAATGTAGGAAGCAGCTTGATTGAAGACGATTATTTAGACAATGCCCGCACCATTTTAGCGAAAGCAGAATCACGTGGTGTGAAAATCCATCTTCCTATTGACAGTATTGTTGCTGACGCGTTCGCTGCAGATGCGAACACACAGGTTGTTGATTCGAATTCCATTCCAAACGGATGGATGGGACTCGACATCGGTCCAAAAGCCACAGAAGCTTACATGCAGGTTGTTCA
Organism: Flavobacteriales bacterium; assembly: GCA_029245065.1. Taxonomy (GTDB): domain Bacteria; phylum Bacteroidota; class Bacteroidia; order Flavobacteriales_D; family Sanyastnellaceae; genus JAQWQB01. The sequence goes on from JAQWQB010000106.1 coordinate 38,407, forward strand.
CGACAGTAAAACAGTACTGTGGAATGGTCCTATGGGCGTTTTTGAAATGGAGGCTTTTGCCAACGGCACCATTGAAGTAGCCAAAGCGCTGGCAGCAGCCACATCGAACGGAACCTTCACATTGGTAGGCGGTGGCGATAGCGTTGCAGCCGTCAATCAGTTCGGTTTAGCAGAAAAAGTGAGCTATGTTTCAACTGGTGGTGGAGCCATGTTAGAATATTTGGAAGGCATTGAACTACCTGGTATAGCGGCCATTAACGCCTAAACTAACCCCGTTGTATTTTGGGTGAATTCCCCTTTTGCGAAACCTTTTTTGCGTTGAAGAGTAAAACCCCTTGAAATGCATGGCGGATTTATTATATTTGCCATCCGTTTAACACAAGGTCCTGTGGCCGAGCGGCTAGGCAGAGGTCTGCAAAACCTCGTACAGCGGTTCGAATCCGCTCGGGACCTCAATGAAAAACCTCGCAATAGCGGGGTTTTTTTATGCCCTTTGCTTGAGCCAAGCGCAGCTTGAGTGAAAAGCAAAGGGCATAAAAAACCCATCACGACCCGATAGGGGCGTGGGTTTTTCGTTGATTGGGCCCCCTGTTCCGGATCATGAAATAATCCATTTCGGAATGGAGTTCTTTTTGCGTTTTGGCCTTTTTCTGGAAAGCACACAAGCGGCCTCTATGTGGAAGGACGCGAGCGGCCTTCCGTGTGTGAGGACTTTCAAAAACTTATCTCCGCTTCTAGCAGGTGGATACAATCACAGATGAAATCAATAATAGTAATATTAACCATATTTACGTCCATATCTTGTAGTGGACAAAGTTTTGCACCCCTTGATTCGGCAATATTTAATTCTATAACCGACTCTATTTACCTCAAGGATTTAGCTTTTTATTCTGTTTCCTACACTAACAAAGATGATATTGAAAGTATGATTACTTCTTCTGATACGTGGTACAGAAAAAGATTTCCTGTTTTTTTTAGTCATCTTGACAACAACGACAAATGGAAACAACTACTCTTAAACCTTGATAATGATACTTCTGTAACGCATCATGAACAAATTACTAATGCAAAGTTTAACGATTTAGTTATCTATGATGAAGATGACCTAAAAAGCTATCGTGATTCAAGTGGTTTTAATTGGACAGAGTATAGGAAACTTTCTCCTAGTCCAGAAGGATTTTTTCAAATATCAAAAGTGCACTTATCTGAGAATAAAGACATTGGGGTTGTTAAAATATGTCGATATAATGATGCGCTAGCTGCAGATAGCTGCCTATTATTATTGGAGAAAAAAAATGGAACTTGGGCGGTGGTTTCAAGTATGCTTTTATGGCTTAGTTAAACCATACACGACAAGGGTTAAACGTAATGTCTTTCGGGACGCTTCTCATTGCCAAAACATAACCTCGCAACCAAAAAAGGAAAACCCCACCTTCATTTGAAATTGAAACACGGCAAAGGGAGTAATTCTTGTTTGGCTATCCCTAAATAGACGAAGCCTCCCCATAGCCTTCCCCTCTTTACCAACTTCACATTCAACATACTCCAACCTTTTTTCTAATTTACAAGCAGAACCTGCTGCCATGAGATTATTCCTGCTTCTACTTTTGAGCCTTTTTGGGCTCTCTTCCTTCGCCTCCCATATTGTTGGGGGCATCATTCATTATGAATGCGTTGGAAACAATACCTACAACATTACGCTTTACGTTTACCGCGATTGCAATCCGGGGAATTCCCAGTTCGATAATAGTCCGACCATTGGGATCTATGAAAATTCTACCCTGGTTGAATCTCTGACCATGAGCTTCTCAGATGCCATTGTAACGGAACTCCCCTTGGAAACAGGGGACCCGTGTCTTTCGCCTCCTAACAACGTCTGTGTGCAGGAAGCAATTTATACGGGTACAGTGACGCTACCACCAACTTCTGTGGGGTATATGTTGGCCTACCAGCGTTGTTGCAGAAACACCACGATTTTGAATGTTCCTGCGGGTGGAGATAACCTGGGCTCCACCTTCTTCGCCGAAATTCCACCTCAAGAAATTGCCGTGTGTAATTCGAATCCGTTGTTTAACGAATTGCCGCCCGTGCTGCTTTGCTTGAATGAACCGTTTGTTTTTGATCACAGCGCAACCGACATTGATGGAGATTCACTGGCCTACGTATTCTGCAACCCAAAAGATGGCGGGCTACCTGGGGTGGAAATGAACCCACCAACGGCCCCTCCCTACATAGATGTACCCTGGAATGCCTCCTTTTCAGTTGACTATCCGATTACGTCTGATCCTGCTTTCGAACTGGACCCCATTACCGGACTGCTCACGGGTACCCCTACTCAGGTGGGTCAATACGTTGTGGGAATTTGTGTGGAAGAGTGGCGAAATGGTGTTCTGGTGAGCACCACCAACCGTGACTTTCAATTTAACGTGGTTATCTGCGGACAAGGAATCATCTCCTTCATTGAAGAAGAGGACCCGTGCCAAGGAACATCGTTCTCTTTTGAAAATGGCTCTGCTGGCGGAACAGAATGGTTCTGGGATTTTGGTGTTGATGAACTCGACTCTGATACTTCCATCCTATTCGAACCAGAATATACCTACCCTGACACGGGCACGTACAACGTAATGTTAGTTGCCAATCCGGGTGAAGATTGTGCAGATACCGTCTTTCAAACCGTATACGCCTATGATCCTGTCACGGCTGATATGACGTTCTCTGGTGGGGAATGTGCTGAAGATGGGCGGTCGTACTTCTTTGAAGCGTTGGGCGAATTTGGTCCCAACACGGAATTCTCCTGGGACTTCGGATCAAACGCCATTCCAGGCACTTCGGTTGAGCAAAACCCAGACGTTATTTTCACCTCAGATGGAACCATGAGCTTCGTCTTCACGCTAACTGAAGCAGTTTGTTCTGATGTGATCACCGGAGACATTATTGTACCTCCGTTCCCATCAGCCATAGTGGAAGAACAAACCACTTTTTGTGGTGGACTGGATTTCGATTTTGTTAACTCCAGTACCGACGCTTCTACCTATTTCTGGGATTTCGATCATCCCAATCCCGATGCAACCTCCTCTGAACAGAACCCAAGCCATACCTTTCCAGATTTTGGAGAGTACAACGTGGTCCTTATCGCTGACCCATTGTCTGACTGCGCTGACACCACTTCGACCGTGGTAACTATTCTTCCCCCTGACCCCATTCAATTTGCCTATTCAACTTCGGTTCCCGGACCGTGTGACTCATTGAGTGTAGTGTTGTTAAACTTCACCGGGTTTGGAGCAGATGAAATCACGTGGGACATGGGCGATGGGACCATTTTGGAAGGCAGTCCGATTGAATATGTTTATGAAAACCAGGGCGAATACACGATTCAAATTACCGCATTTCAAGAGCTCTGTGATTTCGAGGAAACCGAAAGCACTGAAATATATTTCAATACCGAAGTGCTAGACTATCCGTTGGAAATGCCCAACATTTTCTCTCCGAATAACGATGGAAAAAATGAACTCTACGCGCCCTACTTTGCGCTTTCAAGAGGCGTTCCTGTAGTACTTCCAGGAGGAAGAACCATCTTCGATTACTTGGATGTCTGGGACATGGAGGTCTACAACAGATGGGGGAATTTGGTGTTTGAAAGCAACAACTCGAAAGCATTTTGGGACGGACGAATTGAAGGAGAGTTGGTGGCAGAAGGCACCTATTTCGTTATATTCACTTTCCAACGTACCTGTCTAGACAGCAAACCATTAACGCTATCGCATGATGTGACGGTGGTACGTTAAAGCCCTTGACTATGAAATTGTTTCTCTCTCTTATCCTGACTTCATTGTGCCTACAGGGTCTTGCAACACATATTGTTGGTGGAGATATCCGCTATGAACAAACAGGAAATGAAACGTATTTGATCACACTGACGGTGTACCGCGATTGTGGGCCAGACAATGTCAATGAAACGGGATTTGACGATTTCCCCAGTGTTGGGATCTATGAGAATGGCGTGTTAATCCAAAACTTATTGCTTTCTCTCTTCGACGCAGAAGTGAGCAACTTAACCTCTGACTTAGACAATCCTTGCCTCACCTTGCCTCCTGAAGTTTGCGTGGAACGAGCCGTCTACTCAGATACGGTAACGCTCCCTACCTCTAACATTGGGTACGATCTTGTTTACCAGCGCTGTTGTCGAAATCCGTCCATTATCAACATCTTACTTCCAGATGATTCTGGTGCCACATTTTGGACCCAGATTCCGCCCGTATCTACTGCTGCACAGAACAGTTCTCCCATTTTTAACAACCTTCCACCAATAGGATTGTGTGCAAATAGCGCATTCGTTTTCGACCATTCAGCAACTGATTTGGATGGTGATCAACTGGTCTACTCTTTTTGTGACCCGTTGCTAGGAGCAGACCCTTTTCAACCAGCTCCTTCCCCACCTCCGCCTCCTCCTTTCTTGAGTGTTGCTTGGAGCGCTGGCTTCTCTTCAGATTATCAGATTACAAGCAATCCAGCCTTTCAAATAGATCCTACAACAGGGCTTATCACAGGAACACCAACCCAAATAGGTCAATTCGTATTTGGCGTGTGTGTTGAAGAATACCGCGATGGCGTCTTACTCAGTAAAACAAATCGCGACTTTCAGTTCAATGTGGTGCTTTGTGCCGGCACTCAATCGCCCAATTTCGGGGTTGAAGATTTATGTGTAGGCACCACTCTTCAATTTGAAAATTACAGCGCACAGGAAGAAAATTGGCTCTGGGATTTCGGGGTAGATAGTGGCACCAGTGATACATCCACTGAATTCGAACCGAGTTTCGACTTTCCCGATTATGGCGAATACGTGGTAACCCTTGTTTCCAATCCGGGTGAAACCTGTTCCGACTCTGTACAACAAGTCATTTCTGTGATTCCTGAGGACCCGCTAGAACTACAATACTCTTACGCTGTTCCGGGGCCTTGCTCTGAAAGCACAGAGATAGGTCTTTCATTTACGGGTGAAGGGGCTGACGTTGTTGTCTGGGAATTCGGTGATGGAAGCATGGACGAAGGGTTTCAACTCTCTCATCAGTACGATGATTTTGGAGAATACTCCATTACCGTTTTAGCTTATAACGAGGTTTGCGATTATGAGGAATCGTCTTCCGTAACGATTCTGTTTGAAAACTATTTGCTAGCGGGAGACGTAGTGTTGCCGAATGTTTTCACCCCAAATAACGATGGAAAGAACGACCTCTACCTTCCTTATTTTGAAGATGACATGGGAGACCGCATTGTACTTCCAGATGGGCGCTCCATATTGGATTATCTAGACCTGTGGGAGATTCGAATCTACAACAGGTGGGGTGCGTTGGTTTTCGAAAGCTCTGCTATTCAGCCTGCTTGGGATGGAAGAATTGAAGGAGACGTGGCCTCCGACGGAGCTTACTACTGCGTTTTGAGTTACCAGAAAAGGTGTGGTGATGGCCCGGTTGAAACGGTAGAGCACGATTTCTCTTTAATGAAATAACGCTTGCTGGTTATTCACAAGCGAACTTTGGAAAAGAGCCACAGAATCTTTTACAAAAGCAATCTATGCTGATTTAATCCGTTAATTTCGCACAAGGAAAAAGGTACTCTATGAATAACAAAGTCTATATAGGCGTCATTGCCGTGCTGCTTATGGCATGCGCTTACCTCGGATACAACCTTTCTAAGAAAGGCGATGAGGTAGTTCAGAAAACAGAAGAAATTGGCGGATTGGAAATCGAACGTCAATCGTTGGAACTTGAACTTCAGAAAATGAGTTTCAGCTACGACACCCTTCGCACTGAGAACTCGTACATGATGGCAGAAATGGCTGCTCAGCGCACGGAAATCGAAGATCTGTTGAAGAAGGTGAAGGATAAAAACTGGAGCGTGAGCAAGTTGAAAAAGGAAGCTTCAACACTTCGTTCAATCATGAAAGGTTACATCGTTACCATTGATTCATTGAATCAGTTGAATCAAAATTTGATGGCTGAAAATGATGAATTGAACCAACGTGTAACAACGGTAGAAGGCGAAAACGATGAGTTGCTTCAACGCCAGGAAAACATGGAAGGGTTGATTGCCACAGGACAGGTTTTGCAAACTGCATCTGTATCGGCAACGGCTATTCGTCTTACATCTGGAGGGAATCAACGTGAAACAAACAGATCATCTAAAACAGAGATGATTAAGGCGTGCTTCACCCTCATGGAAAACCCAATTGCCAAGCCAGGAGAGAAGAACCTTTACATGCGTATCATAGCGCCTGACGGAAGTGTTTTAGCGAATAAGGATGGAAATGCCACACGTGAATTCAATGGCGAAGGCGTTCAAAATTTCTCGGTGTCTAGAACCATTGACTACAACAACCAACGCATGGATGTTTGCGTTTTCTACACCGTACAGAGCGATTTAGAGAAAGGCGATTACAAGATGTTCATATACGAAGAAGGGAACCGAATTGGTACGATTGACCTTGCTTTGAAATAGCAACAACTAAAGACATAAAAAAAGCCCCGTGGAAGATGTTCCATGGGGCTTTTTTGATCATATCATATGTTAGAATGCGAAGCTTAAGCCAACTCTTCCTCCGCTTAAGACGCTTCCTCCGCCTACCTCAGCGAAAATTGATTTGTTCGATTTGAAGTGATACCTACCTCCAACAGCTAGACCAAACCCAAGTCCTCCTTGCGAACCTGAATACGTCTCATCATAACCGTCTATGGTATCTGTCAATCTCGTGGACCAAAAATAATAGTTTAAACGTGCTCCTCCGTAGAGATCAAATTCAGAAGGTACGTCGAGAAGTTCATCGAAATAGTAATTCCATCCGCCCTCAAGGCCTACAATGGTATGACGCCAAGAAGAGCTTGATCCAAGATAGTTGAACGATTCACGCTTCGAACGAAAAGAACCACCAACAACAATGCTTTGATTTGGGAACTCAAGTGGGATTTCAACGGTTCCAAAAACGGGGATACCCCAAGTAGAAAGGCCTACGCCAAGATTGAAGTATTTCGTATCTGGTTGAGCTGATAGCGATTGGCTCCCGAAAAATGCCCCTAACAAAAATAGGGCTGTAAGTACTTTATTCATGTCAGTTGTGTTTGCGGTGCTAAGTAGCAACAATTATTCCACTCTGATAATTAGTACATTCCTAAAAACAGATGATTTTTCATGTTTCAAAGATAAACTGAAAGGCAAGCATCCATTTCGTTTAACAAATAAATAACCCGTGAACGCTGGATTCTCAGTCAAAAAAAAGGCCTTAACACATTGGTCAAGGCCTTTTAATTCGTTGTTGTGGGTTACTTATTCAACCACAATTTTTTGAACACCTACCAAGTTCGCTCCATCGAACAAACGGATTAGGTAAACACCGTTTGCCAGCCCGTTCAATGAAAGCTGTGTGCTTCCGTTTGAAACTTGCTGAAGAACCGTTCTTCCTGTAAGGTCAGTCATTTCAATGTTGTAATTCCCTTGTGCTAGTGATATGTTGACTACACCAGACGCTGGATTCGGATAAACGTTCCACTGAACAGCTCCATTCTCAACTACATTATCAATCACGTTATCTGTGATTTCAACGCAGTAATCTTCTACCTCTCCAAAAGCGAATTCTTCGCATGGTTCTGGTGCATCACCGCCGCCAAATCCACCAACGTATTTCATAGAAACACGCATTCTGGCAGAACCTTCAGGAGCATTTGTTGGGATTTCCATCAATCCAGTAGACGGCTCTGTTGAACCACCTTCAGAATCATACACAAGCTCATCGTTATCAAACGTTCCGTTTTGGTTGAAGTCAATCCAAACTACCCAGTGCTCGTCATATTCAAATCCATCGAAACCAGGAGTGAAAGTTACAGTATATGAACCACCTGGATCTAGTGTTGTGCCAATGTCAGGAGATCCTGTGTAATCTGCATAACCGTCATTCATACCCGACGTGTTATCGATGTCTTGTACCTGTACTCTGTCTATCCATTCTTCGGTTGCGTTCTCACTTAAAGAAGCGCAGAACTCAAGATCAGCGCATGCGCCACATCCAACGGTGTTAAACATAAATTCTTCTGTAAAGCTCAATGTTTCATCGGCACAAACTACCTGAATCATTACCGAGTAAACGGTACAATCTGTCAAATCAGAGAACGTATACGTGTTGTCTGTAATGCCTGTAATGGTTTCTGACATTCCACCTGTAGAAGTGAATTCAATATTGTAGCTCTCTGCTGCCAACACATCTTCCCAAGAAATAGTTGCTGAGTTGTTAGAAACTGCGTCCAAAACAATTGATTCGAAAGCTGGGTTTTCACAGCATCCTTCCGTCAGCCAAGTTGTGCTTCCAGACCATTCGCTTTCACCGTCTTCACAAAGCGCCATTACTTGTACTTCGTATTCAGTACACCAAACAGACCCTTCAATCGTATAGTTTGGGTCAGTCAATCCATCGACGTTCGTCCATTCAGGTGCACCCACTTCGCGGTAACGAAGGTTGAATCCAATCATGGAGTTTAGGTTACCCCATGTCACATCGTAGTTTCCATCTCCAGAAGGAGTAGCAGCTACAGAGAAAGGTGTTAAGCAATCGCTATCACTACAAGACTCAAGAATAAGGTTAATTGAGTTGTTCACGTTCAAACGTCCACCTGTAACACATTCGTCAGATAGGTTTGCTACTGCATCTGTTCCATCGAACAAGACTTGACGCACGTAGTCAGCTCCTGCTTGTGGATCTCCTTGAACGAGCGCCATGAATGACGGACAAGGTGTAGAGTAGATCAATGCGATTGCTCCAGCTGTAAGTGGAGATGCGAAAGATGTTCCAGAAGTAGATCCGTAAGCGTTTGTTCCTTGCGTAGTCCAAACCGCTTCACCTGGAGCTCCTAAGTCAATTGTTGTTGCTCCGTATCCCGAGAATGTTCTTACGTCAGCGCTATTGGTAGCCGTTACTGAGATCATGTAATCAGAATCACATGCCGTTGGGATATCTCCAACTACGTCGATATTTACGTTGTTGTTCGCTGTTGCTCCACAGTTTAGAATTCCGTTCTCACCTAACGTGTTGTAGAATTCACACCACAATGGAATGGTAGCAGGGTCTCCACCATCAATACCCCAAGAAGCGTTCGTTGCTACAACAAATGCACCACTTGCACCTCCTGTTTCATCGTAAATCATACGCATGTTCATTGCATAATCATATGCGGCAATCACACTTGCTTCGTTACCAAGGCTTTCACCAGTAACACTCATGATTTTCACGTCCCAGTTCGCTCCAGCTACTCCTTCGTCGTTATTTCCTTTGGCACCAATCATACCCATCACTTGGGTACCGTGACCTCCGTTGAAAACACCAGAATCATCATTACTTGCAACGTTCCAGCCATCGTAATCATCAATGTATCCATTGCCATCGTTATCGATGCCATCGTCTGGAATTTCGCCTTCATTGAACCACTTGTTTCCTTCAAGGTCAACGTGGTTAAGGTTTCCACCTTCAATTACACACACAACGATCTCATCGCCAAATGCTGTTGTACCACCTGTTGTGATATCCCATGCTTCTTCGGTATCGATGTCGTTATCTGTAAAATCATTGTGGTGCCACTGGCTACCGTAATCTGGATCATTCGGTGTTTCACGAAGGGTTACATAGTGGTTGTACTGCACAATCTGTACAGAAGGGTGCATCCAAAACGCAGAACGAATATCTCTAGCTTCCACTAGTTCTTCGTCGAAGGTGAATTGCCAAATGCGGCTGTGCTTACTCAATACTTGTTTCACTTCAACGCCTGTGTAAACACCTTCCACAATAAGGAGGTCTTCAACAATCTTGTCTACGTCATCGTTGCTAGTTACTTGAACCAATAGTTCTCCGGGAACATAAGGGCTCTCTTTTTGTGCAAAGGTTACTACAGAAAGTAGCACCAGTAAAAGGGTAAAAATCTTGTTCATAATGTAGGTTTACGGTTTCAAATGCTTTCGCATGGTAATATTACAATGAAAAATACGTTTACCCTCGTAAGGTTTTGTCTGATATACAACGCCTACGTGTTGAAAAACACTTAATCTCTGAAATAGAGTCGTTGCACTCTTCTAGAAATACCCGCTATTATTTCATAGGGAATGGTGGCCGCAGACGTCGCTAGCTCGGTTACTTTTGGGTTGTCTCCGAACACAATTACCTCATCTCCGTCTTGGATTTCTGACCCCGTAATATCTACCATTGTCATGTCCATACAGACCTTCCCAACTACCTGATAACGTTGCCCTTTGATGACTACTTCTCCCTTGCCTTCGCTCAAACTTCTTGGAAATCCATCTGCATAACCAATTGGAATCGTAGCAATTTTCCGTTCGTGTTGGGCCATTGAAGAACGGGTATAGCCCACGCTCTCTCCTGCTCCAATCATCCGAACTTGTGAAACTCTTGTTTTCAGCGCTCCCACTGGCTTCACTTGATCACGGTCCTCAGCGCATGATGGAACGCCATACACCCCAATTCCTATGCGAACCATTTCATAGTGCGCTTTTGGAAACCGCATAATGCCGGCGGTATTGCATATGTGTCGGTCGATGGCGTAGCCAAGTGCCTTGGTTGCCGCTGCATGCAACCGATCAAAAGTGGCAATTTGTTGTAACGTAAACCCGTCGTGTTTTGGGTCATCAGAAGCAGCTAAATGGCTCAAAATGCTCGCTACTCGAATAGACTTACTTCGTTTTACGAGTTCTAGCACATCTCCAAAATTCTGCTCGTCGAATCCGAGTCGGTGCATGCCCGTATCTACCTTCAAGTGGATGTTGAAAGGGGTCGAAACACGTTGGAAATTGAGTTCTTCGACCAACTTTTCCAGCTGGTGTAAGCTGTAGATTTCAGGCTCAAGGTTGTATTTGACCAGTTGGTGGAAACTTCTTGCGTCTGCATTCAAGATGAAAATCGGTAACTGAATTCCTTCTTCGCGAAGCTCTATTCCCTCATTGATGTAGGCCACACCAAGATAATCCACATGGTTCACTTCAAGTATTTCAGCAATCTCGGCATTCCCACTTCCATAGGCATACGCCTTGATCATGGCCATTACTTTTACTTCGGGCGAAAGCTGATTCCGGTAAAAATGCAAGTTATGTTCAAGTCTCGAGAGGTTTATTTCAAGGGTCGAATCATGCCCCTTCGCCATCAATTCCCTCACCACCCGATCAAACCTGAACTGCTTCGCCCCTTTTATTAAAACGGCCTTGTTTCTGAAATCAACTGAATCCATTTCAGCAAGTAGGCCGCTGGTCGATGGAAAGTGCAGGGAAGGCAGTATAAATTGATCAGCGTTTCGGAAAGTAGCGGGCCCAACCGTTACCACTTGGTCGATGTCGAATGAACTGATTAGGTGATTCACTCGCTGATAGAGTTCTTTTTCCGGTATTCCTGTTTGAAGAATATCGCTAATGATTAGTAGCTTGGACGGACGGTTCAAGCGTTTCAAATCGTCCAGTGCAATTTCCAGTGCATTGATGTCATTGTTGTGGACATCCGAAATCAACCGGCTACCGTTCAGACCTTCTACATGCTGCATACGCATGTCTTCAGATCCTAACTTCGAAACCCGTTTCTTCAACGTCTCTGGATCCATCCCTTGTTCCAAACAGAACAGCGCACAGAGCAAGACATTGTTGCGGAATGCGGTTCCCCCTTCCTTCAAACTAAGCACTATTTCAACGCTATTCCACCTAGTACGAATGAGGTGATCTGACTGCTCTAGGACCACTAAGTTGGCCTGGTTGTTTTTTTTACTCCAGCAGCAATGCTCGCCTTGGTAGCCAGCCTTCAGCAGTGATTCTTTAATGAGCGGTTGGTCTGAGTTGTAGTACACTTTTTTGCAACCCAACATAAGCTTAGCCTTTTCAAGGGCAAGGGCTTCCATGTTTGCGAAGTTCTCTAGGTGTGCACTTCCAAGGTGAGTGAAAATCCCCAAGTTTGGCTGAATCACATCGGCAAGCGCGTCCATTTCTCCTGGCTGAGAGATTCCCACTTCAAACAACGAGAGTTCATCTTTTTCGCCCATTCTCCATACAGAAAGCGGCACGCCAATTTGACTATTGAAGCTTCTAGGGCTGCGTACTATTCGCAATTCAGGTGACAGCATTTCGTGCAACCACTCTTTGACAATGGTTTTGCCATTGCTACCCGTGATGCCAACCACCGGACAATTGAATTTCGAACGTTTGAATTTCGCCAACGATTGCATGGCGCTAACGGTGTCCTCTACCCTTGCTATTGCGGCACCTTCCAACGCGTCAAAATCTGCTTCCTTATTGACAATAAAGCAGCGCACCCCTTGCTCATAGGCCGACTGAATATAGTCGTGACCATCGAAATTCTCACCTGAAATGGCAATGAAGCAGGAAATGTTGGGGTAAACAATGGACCTTGAATCAATCGAAAGTTTGGAAAAGGAATGCTGTACTTGCCCAGACAAGGTTCCGTTGAGAAAAGTCAGTTCACCAAACTCAATATGTTGCGATTTCATAGGTCAAGAGTTTGCGTTGCGTCTTGGTCCGTTTCTTCCTTTCCGAGCGCTTCGCGTATGGCGCGAATATCTTCTTCTGTAATGTAATTGGGATCTTCCAACGCTCTGAAGTAGGCTTCACGTGAAAGCGGCACATACAGGTCGTTTTCACCCAACTCCACTAATTTATCACTTTGCGAGAGTTTGAATGAGTGGTGCGCTAATCCGCCAGTCTTTATGCAAATAGCGTGCACCTTTGTCACGAATTCGGCCAGCGCCAATAATTGCGGCATGGGGCCAAATGGTCTTCCTTTAAAGTCTAAATCGAGTCCGGCGATGATGACCCGAATACCAGAATTTGCCAATTGTGTGCACACATTGGGAAGTTCATCATCAAAGAATTGCGCCTCATCGATTCCGACTACTTCAACATCATTGGCTAGCAAGAGCAATTGTGAACTGTGTGGAACTGGAGTTGAAAGAATGGCCGTTTTGTTATGGCTCACAACTTCTTCGTTGCTGTATCTCCTATCTACCTCAGGTTTGAAGATCTCAACCTTCTGTCTAGCAAATTGCGCACGACGCATTCGCCGAATCAACTCTTCAGTCTTTCCGGAAAACATTGAGCCACAAATGACTTCAATCCATCCTTTTCGCTTTCCACGATTATCAATACTTTCCAGAAACATAACGTAGGACAAAGTTAGCATAAAGCGTACTTTTGAAAAGAATGAGAATCGTATGAGAACAGTATTTTTTACGCTAGCGACTGTTTGTCTAGCACTTACCGCTTGTGAAAAGCAGCCTGGAGAAGGTGGAAAAGCCTCCATTAAAGGCAAAATAATGACGGAAGAACGCACCGTTTTGTCTAATCCTGCCTCTGCTCAAGCACAATATCCGGCAGCTGACGAAGACGTTTACATCGTTTTTGGAGACAATATTTCACCCGATGACAGAGTACTCACCAATTATGATGGCGAATTTGAGTTTCGCTTTCTTCGGGAAGGAAAATACACTGTCTACGTTTACAGTGGAGACACTACTGGACAAGCTGGAGTTGATATCAACCGGATGCCCATTCTTCGCGAAATTGAGATCACAGATCGGAAAGAAGAATTAGACTTAGGATCAATTTGGAGGTATGAAGACTTTTAGACTTAGTGTTGTTGTTCTTCTTTTAACCATCCCATTTTCAGCTGCAAGTCAATACACAGATGCTGGGGTCTGGGGTGGAGTCACGTTGAAAAAAGACCTTCCTAAAGGCTTTGACCTAGATGCTGAATTCCAATTCCGATCAGAGTTGATGGGAACGCATTTAGCCACTGTGTTGTCTGACTTAGGCGCTTCGTACAAGATTAACAAATGGATGAAAGCAGCGTTGACGTATCGTTTTGGTGCTTTAAACGGTTTAGATAACGTCCAATCTACGCGCCACCGTTTTGCGGCCGATTTAACATTTGATCATGATTTCGGTAAACCGAACGGTTCTTTTAGAATTCGATATCAAGCCGGACAGCGTTCCACAGACGAAAATGGGATTTCTGACTTACGTGACGCCATCCGTTACCGGGTAAAAGGAGACATCAAGTTAATCAAGAAAACAAGGCTAGCCTCTTCTTTTGAACTATTTCAAGGCAGCACAGATTACGGGTTTGAACTCACCGATTGGCGTTGGAAAATTGGCATCCAGCACAAGTTGAAAAAGAGGCAATACCTCACCGTGGGTTACCTTCTTCAAAATGAATTGCACACCAACGACCCGCTAATGGAACATGTTGTAACCATTGGGTACTCCTATGAATTCAAGTAGGTTTTCAATCTGAAGTTGTTTTTTACCTCGTTGAGCACAACAGATTCTGCGTTTTGGAACGTTTATCTTTACCGGGTAACAACTGCATGTTTCGTTCTAGCTCAAATTCGAAGACCATTTTGCACATCCTTTTGATAGGTGCGTGCCTGGTTTTTGGTGCCTTCGAAATTCAAGCTCAAGATGTGCCTACGTGGAAGGTGAAAATTCTAGCAGCAGGGACTGACAGCCTGCTTTTGGATGAACGCATTGTTTTGAGCACTTCCATCACCTTTCCAGAAGACTTTTCCAGCCCTTATTCATTCGACCCAACTACCGGATATTTGCATTTCAATCCGCCGCTAACATCAGCTACAACGGTTCGGTACAGAACACTTGAGATGAAACGTGATTTCAGCTTCGCGAATAAAGACTCCAGTATGATTCGTCCAACTGGAAGCGCGAACATTAGCCCTTACGTTTACCAAGCAGACCTTTTTCCCCAAAGTAGTTTCGAACAGAATGGACTTGTGAAGGCAGGTTCTATTTCACGTGGCGTGACCTTCGGGAACAGTCAAGATTTGGCCGTAAACAGCAACTTGAACCTTCAATTAAGCGGAAAAATAACAGACCGTTTTCAAGTTCTGGCCAGTATTACAGACGATAACATCCCCATTCAACCCGACGGAAACACGCAACAACTCCAGGATTTCGACCAAGTGTACATTCAGGTATTTGATGATCACTCCAGAATTACCGCAGGAGATTTTCAAATCGTAGAACGGGATCACCACTTCTTACGCTATCAAAAGAGAGCTCGAGGAGCGACTGCTGAAACGACCTGGGGAGATAGTCTTAATACATTCGGATTGGCTGGAAGCGCTGCCGTTTCAAAAGGGAAATTCGCCCGAAATATCATTCAAGGGGTGGAAGGAAATCAGGGCCCTTACCGTCTCATTGGCGAGGAAGGCGAACGGTTTATCATTGTTTTGGCAGGAACAGAACGCGTTTTTATTGACGGAAGGCTTCTCCAACGGGGGCAAGCGGCAGACTATGTCATTGACTACAACACCTCTGAAGTCACCTTCACCCCTCGTAACCTGATTACAAAAGACCGTAGAATTGTTGTGGAGTTTCAGTATTCAGATCGAAACTATGCCCGTTCGCTCATCCAAGGAGAAGCATGGGGTGAGCAAGGCAAGTATTCTTGGTTTGTTCATGCACTTTCGGAGCAAGACAGCAAGAATCAACCTTTGCAGCAAGACTTGGATTTAGACGATCGTCAATTTTTAGGCAGCGTGGGCGATAACCTGAATGAAGCAGTCATCAATTCAGTTGACAGCTTGGGCTTTACAGATGACCAAGTGCTCTATGCCGTGCGAGACAGCCTGGGTTATGACAGCGTCTTGGTGTTTACTTCTAGTCCAGACAGCGCTTTCTACCGCGCCATTTTCAGCTCAGTAGGCCTGGGAAATGGCGATTATGTTGAAGACGGATTCACGGCCAATGGGCGGATCTATAAATGGATCGCCCCAGATACGGTAGACAATGTCATTATTCGAAATGGTGACCACGCTCCCCTTCGGTTGCTAGTGACGCCCAAACAGCGACAAATGATCACGGGGGGTGGGAAAATTCAATTCTCAGAAGACCACCAACTCACATTTGAGGCCTCTTTCACTCAAAATGATGTCAATACCTTTTCGGACCTTGATGCTGGAGACAACGGTGGAATGGCATTTTGGACCGATTGGTCGGCGAAGAAAAAGGTGGGCAATGAGCAGAAAACGAAAATGGGAGTTCGGCTGTTTCATGAATATGTCCAACAGAATTTTACTGAAATTGAACGTTGGAGATCCGTGGAGTTCGACCGGGATTGGAACATCCGTGGTTTGGAGCTCTTCAGTGATCAACACGTTGCTGGAACTGCCTTGAGTATTGCCGAAGAAAACCTGTATTCGGTATCGGTTGAAGGAGCGTATTTCAGTTCAGGATCGGCGTATGAAGGGTACAGAGGAAGCTCGTTGATCAATTACTTAAAAGGAGATCGAAAACTCAATTGGCAGGGGAGTTTCACGCAAAGCGAAGGCTTGGTTAATTCGAACTTTATTCGCCAAAAAACGAATTTTCAATGGCCTGTGGGCCCTGTCGTTTTAGGCTACAAAGATGATTTCGAATGGAACCGATTCAGTATTGATGACACCTTGACTGCCGCGGCCTATCGCTTTCACGAGTGGCAAACGTTCATTGGTAGCCAACTAGAGCGAAAGCTACAATGGAAAATCTTCTACGGACAACGAACAGATAAGCTGCCTGCAAACAATGAATTGCTGCTGAGCACAGAGGCTCAAGAATACGGCGTTGAGGGAAGCTTAGCAGGGAAAAACAACCGCAGACTCACCTGGAACGCCCGCAGAAGAACACTGGCCGTTTCTGATTCTACCCTTTCCGCAATTCGTCCGGAAGAGACCTTACTAGGCCGTATAGACGCTGGAGCCGATTTATTTAAAGGATTGCTCGGCGGTCAGTTATTTTACGAAACGGGTTCTGGACTGGAACAAGCGAGGCAATTCATCTACATTGAAGTCCCCGCAGGTCAGGGAACGTACGTTTGGGTTGACTACAATGAAGACGGCGTGAAAGACCTAAACGAGTTTGAAATTGCTGCCTTTGCTTATGAGGCCAACTACATTCGAACCTTCGTCCCTTCAGATGATTACGTCCGCACTTACACCAATCAGTTTTCGCTTTCAACCCAATTGCAACCGGCGCGTATTTGGTCCAACGAGAAAGGATTTAAGAAGACGTTGGCCAAGTTTTCCAATGTTTTCTCCATCAGACTTGATCGAAAAACCACCCGTGACAAAGGGCTTGACCGGTTGAATCCGCTGGAGACTCAGCTAGCCGATACCAGTTTGCTCAGCTTGGGTTCTGTCCTTCGAAACACCTTTTCTTTCAACCGTACCAATCCAAATTTTGGAGTCGAATACACTTACCAAGACCTGGGAAATAAGACTTTGTTGGCCAATGGGTTCGAGTCTCGTTCCGATGAATACCATGAAGTTCGCGTTCGAAAAAAGGTGGTGAATGGTGTTACGGCGATTGTCATCAATCAGGTTGGAACCAAAACAGCGAGTTCCGATTTTCTCACGGGGAGAAATTACAGCATTGACTACTTGTCGCTAGAGCCTGAGCTGCAATGGCAACCATCTACTAGCTTTCGCCTTACGTTGAAAGGGAGGTATGAATCCAAATTAAACGATGGGGATTTTGGAGGAGAGAAAGCCACTATTTCAGACATTGGAACGGAGCTGCGGTTTTCAGATCCGGGCAAGGGAATATTCAGCCTTGAGTTCCATTACCTTGACATTGCTTACAACGGAAGTGGGAACAATGCCTTGTCTTTTGAAATGCTGGAGAGTTTGAATGTTGGGCGAAATGCTATTTGGACTGCGGGTGTGCAGCGAAGCATTTCACGTAATCTTCAGCTCAGTTTACTTTACAACGGACGTACTTCTGAATTGGGCACCGTTATCCATGCTGGGTCTGTTCAAATTCGCGCTACTTTCTAATCCGAACAGGACTCTTTTCCGATTGCTTTTTTGATGTTTTCTAATCTTGACCTAGCTCTTGGTTGGAAGAAGTTGTTTTGGTGTGGACGATGGTGAAACAGATCGCTACGGCGGCAAAGTTGTGGGGGTTTTGCAAGGGGAAATGGTTGGACTGGTGGTCCAGGAGTTGTAGCTTCGAGACGCTGGTTGGCAGGTGGGGGAGGGAGGGCCCGCAAGGGCTGCGTCTGCACCCCACCGTTTTGGAATCTTTCGCAAAAAAAAGAACCCCTGCTCAAGAGGGATGGAGCAAGGATTCACTAAGAGATAGAAAAATACTAGACCCTGAATAGAGTCCTGGGGTAAGCGATTTACAGATCACTGAAGATCCAAATCTTCTGAACTGTCACGCTATTGCTATTGTGTTTACGGATACTCATAACGTTAATTTTTTAGTGTTTTTCGAAACAACCTTAACCTTGATTGCATTTACAATTTACGTTGCATTAACACGCAGCGAAAGGGTCAGTTTAGGAGCGGTAGGGTTTTGGAAAGGAACGGTATGGTTTTGCGAAGGAGCGGTTTTGATTTCACCCCAAATGGTCCAAAATACGACGTGAGCGGTAAGGATTTCCCGTGAACGGTAACACCGGTTTTAGGCTCATAACACCCAAAAACACGTTATAAACAGCGCTTTTTAGGCTTTTTACTGTCCGCAAATAGCATCAATGAGCTCTTTTGAACGGTCAGCATAAAAGCCACCCTCCTCAACAATAGCGTGTAAGAATGAACAGGCTTCTTGGGTTTCTTTAATCTCCACAAGGCCCCAAGCATGATAGAATTCACTCTCCAGCTTAAACGTTTCAATGGTCAACTCTTTGGATTGTTTTAAGAGCTTAATACTCGTTTCGAATCGATTCAATTCCCTTGCGCACATCCCACCATAGAACAACCCATTGGCGTCTTCAGGGAAGTGCTCCAAGATGACATCGAAGCGCTTCATTGCTTTGCGGTACTTACCCAAAGCGAAATATTCCATGGTTTCTTCTAAGTAGTCAACATAGGCTACTTCCTTGGTATCATTGAATACAACAGTTGTTTTGTCGTCTTTGCTCTTCATGCTTGCAGGAGTTCCCAAATCAGGGTAAAAGGGAACCTCCCAAGAATTAGTGGTTCGCACTCCTCGGTAATCAACCATTTTGTAGTCCATCACATGATAAATGGGTGCTCCATTCACCATAGGCGCTCTTTCTTCTGGTGTTTCCTGAACCCCTTCAATGGTTTCAGGCGTTGTGGTTTCAATTGGTTCAAGGGCAGGCAAACGACGAACAAAAACCTCTTCAGGTACTTCTTCTACTTGTTTCACCTGTTGAGGTGCTTCTTTCATGGTGAACGTCATGCTGCTATCGGTTACTTTTCGTTGGACAATAACCGGGTCTTCAGCAGAAGTTTCCTTCACAATAGGTTCTTCTGAAGCAACCGCAGCAACCTTCGCCTGACTAAGATTCGAATCCATAGGCGGAGTTGAAGGTGTGAACATGAAAAAACCAATGACCGCCAAGGCTAGTAAAGCTGGGGCAATCCACCAATTGGACATACCAGAAGTTGGCTCTTCCAATTGGCTTTTAATCCGATCAATGGTTTCAAAAGCAGCCGGCGCATCTTCAAGACCTTCCATGGCTTCAAACAGAAACGGATCATCCAGGGCGCGTTGCTCCAACCAATGCGCCTCTTCATTAGAAGCATTCCCTTCCACATATTTACGCAGAATAGCCTCCTCCTGAGATGGGTCGATATGTAGTGTAGACTTATTCATTATTGGTCAGCATAAGCTGTAAGTTTCGTTTGCCATTTTGCAAGAAGCTCTTTACTTTTTTTAGTTCGAAACCGGTTGTTTCAGCCACTTCTCTATAGCTCTTTTGATCGAGATAGAAGAGTTTAACACACCGCTGTTGTTCCGGATTAAGTTGCTCTATGGCTTTTTCAAGGGCCACTAAGTTCGCTTCATTTTCGAAAGCAATTTCAAGTGAAGAGGTATCATCTTCAAGTTGTGTTTCCACGTCTCGAACGAAGGTTTTCTTCTGCTTTCGCAATTGCATTAGGCAATGGTTTCGTGTTACGGTGAACAGCCAAGATTTGAAGTGTTTAACCTCGTAGTTCTGCAACTCCTTGAGCAATTTCTCAAACACTTGCATTACGGCGTCTTCAGCGTCAGTTTCAGACTTGAGGTACTTCATGCATACACCAAAAGCGAGGTGGGCATACCTCTTGTAAAGTTCACCCACCACTGCTTTTTTACCATTCTTTCGATAGGCATCAAGCAGTTCATCATCGCTTAATTGTGTTATGCGTCTTTTGCCAATCATTGGCTAGTTCTCTCTTATTGCTGTGAATAGTACCATTCGTTGTAAAGGTCAAAATAATTTTTGGACTCTATTACAATTACTCCTCCTGTAAAATCGCCATACTTTGCAGGCACTCCTCCCGTGTAAACGGAAACACTTCCAATTCCTGAGGCTGGAATGCCGCCAAAGTTACCTTGAACCTTCATTCCATCTACAATGTACTGAACTGAGTTTCCTCTTGCTCCACGGAAATGCAGCTCCTGTGTTACCGGATCAATTTTCACGTCTGCTGTCATGGTAGCGATAATACCCTTGATATCTCGCTTGGCAGGACTGTTTTTAAGGTCAGCTGCAAGCGTCGTGATTTTTGATGTTTCTTCTGGGTTGATGAGTTTATTCTCATACTCTACAATAATCGCTTTATCGATCATGACTGCATCATCAGTCAGACGTATATCATCTAACCTCAATGACTGATCTGGCTTGACCAATACTCCAGTCAGTTCATGGTTGTTCATTCCGATAAATGACACTTTTAAAGTGTAAGTACCTGGATTCAAAGGCTTAATTCTAAATTGACCATCTAAATCTGTGGCAACTGGCGTTTGATTGTCGCCTGCTTGCGCAATAACTGTTGCTCCCGGAAGTGGCTGTCCTTGCGCATCAAGCACCACTCCATACAATTCTCCCCAAGTTTGGGCAGCAGCACCTAGGGCGAAGATCCCAAACAGTGCCATTAACATTAACTTTTTCATACTAAATAGGTTTTGTGGTTGCCAAGCAACCGGTTCTCTAAACAAACACCTTAACTGTGTTTACGTCATTGAGATGCAGCGTACTTTCAAATTCCATAAGCAGTTCGAAAAAAAAATTTCATTCAAGGAAATCCCCATTGTTTGTCGTTCTAGGATTCAAACAATACCAATTCGTTTAAATCCTTGCGGTACAACCTTTTGAGCCGTAAATTGGTCTTACTAGTGAAACCACACGTTCCGCAATGAAAAAGTTTACTACTCTGCTACTTTTGGTTATGGTGTCAACACTCGCTGTTGCCCATTCACCTAAGCTTTCATTCGATTTCCGAGCCAACTTCGGACAATGGAATGACAACGTTCTTTTCAAGACCTCCATTGGTCCAAGCACCGTATTCCTAGAGTCAAATACCATGACTTGGGTACTAGCTCACCCTGAAGATTATGCCTTGGTGCATGAAAGTTCGGAGTGGGATAAGGCTACTTTAGACGCTTGGGAATTAAGGGGTCATGCCTACAAAGTTCATTTCGTTGGTGGTTCAACAGCCAATGTGGTTGGTCAAAATGAACAAAGCGGGTATCACAATTATTTCATTGGAAACGACACTGAAAAATGGGCTTCAAATGTCCCTGCTTTCGGCGCTGTTAGATATGCCGACGTGTGGGAAGGCATTGGATTACGCGTTTACAATTCTGCCGGACAATTCAAATATGACTTCATTGTAGATGCTGGGACGAACACGAATGCTGTTCAGCTTTCTTACGAAGGAATAGACGGTATTGAAATCGTTGATGGCAACTTGGTTATCCAAACTTCCGTTGGTGATGTGACCGAACAAGCACCTTATGCCTATCAAATGGATGGCAATGAAATGGTGGAAGTGGCTTGCTCTTACGCCCTTGAAGATGGAAAAATGAGTTTCGTTTTTCCTGATGGTTACGACGAAACACGCAAATTGATTATTGATCCAATCGTAATTGCTTCTACCCTTTCTGGTACGAATGGAAGCGATAACTACGGTCACTGCGCCGCTTATGACATTGCTGGAAACATCTATACAGGAGCACGTTCATTCGGAACTGGATACCCTACAGACACTGGTTCTTTCCAAGAAAACTTTGGAAATGGTGGAGGTGGGTTTGGCGTCGACATGGCGTTCAGTAAACTCAACCCGGAAGGAACTGAATTGATATGGGCAAGCTATTTAGGTGGTGATGGACAAGATCTTCCACACTCAATCATCGCCAATGATTTTGGCGAACTTTACACCTTCGGAACAAGTGATTCTGGAGATTTCCCTACGACAGACGGTGCCTACTCAGAAACGAACAGTGGAGGAGTTGACATTGCCGTATCACACTTCTCTGAAGATGGAACCGCGCTGATTGGAGGAACATTAATTGGTGGGTCTGGGGCCGATGGTCAAAACCAAATCACCACCAACTACGGTGATACGTACCGAGGTGAAATCATCTTGGACTACGACCAAAACCCAGCCATTGCCTCTTGTACGCGTTCAACTGACTTCCCAACTACAGGGGGAGCGTATGAGCCCAATGCATACGGCAACGACACCGATCAAGATGCGGTTATGTGTAAGTTCAATCCAGAATTGACTTCCCTTACTTGGTCTTCTTACTTTGGAGGAACAGCTGGAGATGCTGGTTTTGGAATGCGTTTCACCACAGACGGAACGTTCTACATGGCTGGAGGTTCAGCTAGTAACGATCTTGAAGCTACAGCTGGCGCTTATCAAACTACAGGAAATGCGGGTGTAAACTCGGGATATATTGCACACTTCAGTGCAGATGCCAACGACTTGCTATCATGCACCTACTATGGTGGTGATGAAGCAGATAACATCTTCTTTATCGACTTAGATAACGACGAAAATGTGTGGGTTTACGGACAATCTGCCAATGAACTTCCAATCACAGACGGCGTGTATTCCGAGGAAAACGGAACCCTCTTCGTTACCAAATTCAACCCTGCCCTTACCGAATTAGTTGCTGGCTCAATGGTAGCTGCAGGCACTTGGGGAAGCGGTGGCGTACCAATTGCATTCCTGGTAGACCGTTGTGATAACATTTACATCTCTGCACACGGCGCTTCAGGAGATTTAACAACAACAGACGATGCCGTGTACACTGAAGGTGGTTTCTACCTTGCCGCTTACGGACCTGAAATTGAAACGCTTGAATTTGCTACCTACTACGGGGCGAATCATGTGGATGGTGGAACATCACGTTTCGACAAAAATGGAATCATTTATCAGGGTGTTTGCACCATCGGTGGATTCCCGACGAATGCGGATGCATACTCCACAACCCAGGATGGATGGGACATTGGCGTGTTCAAAATGGACTTTCAAGTGTCAGGGGTAAACGCACAATTGACCGCGAGTGCAGATGCATTGAACGGATGTGCACCGCATAATATTGACTTCAACAACTACAGTGTTGGTGATGTATTTGAATGGGATTTTGGAGACGGCTCTCCCATCAACAACGAATTTGAACCAAGTCACACCTACACTGAACCTGGTGTTTACGAAATTCAGCTGATCAGCTCCGATTCACTTTCTTGCAACTTGGCCGATACAGCTTACTTGGAAATTTCAGTTTCCGAACCAGTTGACTTCAATGCTGCTTTTGAAGTGGAATTGAATTGCGAAGACCTATCCATCACTACCAACAACCAGACGGGAATTGATTGGTTGGACTACGAATGGGACATGGGCGATGGCACCATCTTAACAGGTGAAAACGTTGAGCACGTGTACGGTGAGGAAGGAGAGTTTGTCATTAGTTTGAGCGCCGTAGACAACGGATGTATTGCAGATGATCAAGCTGAGGAGACTGTCCAAATAGTTGGGGCCGTAGAAGCCTCCTCTCTCTTTGATGACTACGAGGGATGTGGTGAACTTGAAATCTCTTTTGATAACACCAGTAATGGGGTCACCTACCAGTGGGACTTCGGTGACGGGTCTCCAGTAACAACTGAAGAGAACCCAACACATACCTTTGGCCCAGGCCAATATGAGGTTCAACTGACTGCCTTCCACCCTGAAAGTTGCAACCTAGAAGACGATACCACATTGATGGTGACTGTTGGTGAAGATCAATTCATTGAAGCGGCCTTCCAATTGCTGCAAACAGATTGCGAAGCGCTGCTAGTAGAAGGAACCAACCAAAGTATTGGTGACCACCTAGCCTTCGTTTGGGATATGGGAGACGGCACTACTTACGACACTCAAGACATTACCCACAATTACGGCGCAACAGGGCCTTACGATGTAGAACTTCTTATCACAGATACACTTTGTGATGCCACAGACACACAGCTTTTATCTATCAATGTGTTAACTGAAGTAACGGCTATCATTGGCAATCCAAACATTGAAGGATGCCATCCTTTTGTAGCTGAATTTTCAAATAACAGTGCCGGTATAAACTTCTTCTGGGATTTTGGCGACGGCTCACCAATTGTAGAAGCACAAGTTGCGGAATACGAATACGCCGACCCAGGAGTGTATGAAGTTACACTCACTGTAGAAGGTGTTGGAAATTGTGGAGGAACAGACGTTACCACCGCTACCGTAACGGTTATTGAAACACCCGAAATTGACGCCCTGTTTACTATGGAGCAAGAAGGTGCCTGCGAAGCCATGACGGTAGATTTCGACAATGAAAGTACCGGTGACAACCTCTCTTATGTTTGGGATGTAGATGGCATTGAATATACCGTAGCGGAATTCGAGCATATCTTTACTGGACCCGGGAACTACAACATTACACTTTCGATTTCTGAGCCCGTTTGTGATGCTACTGACTCCTTTTCAGATAACATTGAAGTACTCCAAGGCATCGAACTAGTTGCACCGGAAGACACGTACATGTGTTACTACCAGGAGCAAATAGGGCTTCAAGTTCAAGGCCCTGCTGAAGCTGAATATGTTTGGGACAATGACGACCAAGGGTTGAGCACGGTGGTAACGGAACCAGGCATTTACACCCTGACTGCCACGTTGAATAACTGTACAGACGCTGTTGGTCTGGAAGTAATTCCAGTTGCTGAACTCGCTTTGTTGGACACTCCTAGGGCTTGTGAAGGACTTCAGACACTATTGGAAATCCCGTACGACAACGGTACGAACTACACGTGGTGCAACGGAGAAGCAGCTGATTTTATCTACGCTTCAGAAGCAGGAGAATACTGCTACCAATTTATTGATGAATACGGTTGTGCTCAAGAAGGATTGGTTGTTCTAGAACACATTTCGATGGATGCAGAAGTATTTGTTCCGAACGCATTCACGCCAAACAACGATGGAATAAACGATGTGTTCCAGCCAGTTGGCAAGGATGTACGTGACTACAGGCTGACGGTTTGGAATAGATGGGGAGACCTTGTTTTCGAAACAGAGAGCACAGAAGCTTTCTGGGACGGTACATACAATGGAAGTAACCACTACGTACAAAACGAAGAGTACACTTACCGCATTGAATACAACGGCACCTGCAACGCTGAGAAAATCTTGGTAGTTGGAAACGTACTATTGATGAGATAGACGAGTTACCGCTA
The DNA here is from genome assembly GCA_029245065.1 of Flavobacteriales bacterium. Classification (GTDB taxonomy): domain Bacteria; phylum Bacteroidota; class Bacteroidia; order Flavobacteriales_D; family Sanyastnellaceae; genus JAQWQB01. The sequence continues at coordinate 63,932 of JAQWQB010000106.1, forward strand.
CTTCTTTGAAATCCACAATTCAGGATTCTGAGGAGTCCCTCCTGCACTGGTCATTCGCCACACTTCTAAATGGGCAACTGATTTTCCATTCAATTGGAGAACGTTGCCTATTTTTTCGCCAGCATCAATGGTATCCCCTTTCTTGAAGGTCACTCCCGTCATGTTGGTGTACACCGTTTTATACGCTCCATGGGTAATGATTACGTTCATCCCTGCTCCAGGAATCGTGAATACACTGGTTACTTTCCCGCCGAAAACAGCCAATACGGAAGCATCTTTTTCTGTTGTAATATCAACTCCGTTGTTCTCAATAGTAATTCCTGGGATTGTTGGATGCGGTTGCTTCCCGAAACGTCCTGTTATAACGCCTCTTACAACTGGCCATGGTAAACTACCCTTGTTCTGTTCAAAACGTTCAGACAGCACTTTCCCTTCCGGAGTTAGTTCGTACTTCCCGTCATTGGCCTTTTTCTCAGCAGCCAGTTCTGCGGCAATAATTTGCTTAATCGCCGCATTGATCTTTTGACGTTCTGCTTCTTGTTGTACCTGTTGTTGACGGAGTTTTGACTCTTCCTTCTTCAAGTTCGCTACGACCTGCTCACTCTTCTCCTTCGCACTAGCAAGCTGTTTCGTCTCCTCAGATTTCTCCACGAGTAACTCTTCCTTGTGCTCTTTGGCTTCTTCTAACTCCGCAATTCTAGCCCTCAAGCTCTCCTGCGTGTCCCTAATTTCATTGGCCTGACGCTTTCTGAACTCTGCATATTCCTGCATAATCTTAAAGCGTTTGTAAGCCTGGTTAAAATCTGCTGCCGCGAAGATGTACATTAACTCATTATGGCTGCTTTTGTTTTTGTAGGCCTGATAGATCATCGCAGCATACTCTTCCTTCATCAAAGCAATTTTGCTTTCCATCTCACGAATGGACCTTTCTGAATTCGAAATTTCTTGTCCGATGTCTTTTACCTCGCGCTCGAAAGAGCCCAATAACTGTTGTCTGTAACGAATTTGTTCGCGCAGAATTTTGAGTTCGGAAAGTGCTTCTGTTTTGTTGTCTTTGGTTTCAGCGATGAGTTTCTTGGTGTACTCAATACGCTTGTTTAGCTCATTCCGCTGTTTTTGAAGTTCTGCCTTTGATTGGGCGAAACCGTTGGTTATTGAGAACAATAAAAATACCGATATACTAAGGCTGAGGCGACAACTTGCGTTCATAATTTTCAGGTATTTCGAATGGGAACTCATACGCTTTGTTGCGTTTTAAGCGGGTAATCTTAAATTCAAAAAACGAGGTCTCACGTGGTGTAGAGAGGGTCATTTTCGTGTACTGCGGATAATACTCATCGTCTACTTCTTTGAAGTCTCTGTGTTCAATTTGAACGCTTCTTTTGTAATACAAGTCATCAAAAACTGTCTTCATCAAACGATAGGTATATCCATCGAACCAATACCTCTTCAACAAGAGGTCCTCTTCATCAGAACGTCGAAGAATACGTTTGTATTTCTTATCGGTAGCGTCTATTTCAAGAGAGTCATCGGGTTGAATTTGCTTTTCATCCATCCCAACAACCTTTTTCATTTTGCGGTTGTACTTTGAAATGAGGGCATATTGCTGGTCGTCTACTTTTGAAACGAACTTATCTCGTTGGAAGTCCAAATCAACCGGGTTGCCCAGCAACATGGATTGCAACATATCAAACGTAATTTCGGACTCAGAAAATTCCGTCATCTCGTCCATTCTGCCCAAGAAATAATGCTTGTTGTTCGGGATCTTCGAAATGTATTTAATGGAGTCTGGCGTAATCATGATGCGAACTACTTCTACACCAAGCGCTGGACTGATACTCACCCAGATAACACTATCTTTTCTCATGCGCACATTGGCCTTGAAACCACGCTTCCCTTCTGGCGTTTCTACATCGGCCGAAAGCTTCATCCCAACCCATTCGAAGTCGAAATAGTTGTCGTCATACTTCCCTAAAATAGACCCTGCGCTTCTGTTTTTAAGCGGTTTGCCTTTGGCGAGTCTCCGTTCATTGGAACAGCCACTCACGAGAACTCCTACACAGAGGAGAAAAAGGAACGTGATTATGTGAACCTGATTACTCCGCATAATACTGACTGTCTGTAATTTTTTTAAGAAGAAGAGGTGAGTTCCCTCCTTGGCTCTTCGCTTTCAACCAATACTCAACGGCTTCACTTTTTCGATCTAAGTGAAACAACACATCACCTGTATGTTCTAAAATTGTGGGATCATTCTCTCCCCCACTGCTTCTGGCCTTGTTCAACCATGTCAGTGCTTCGGCGTATTCGCCTTTCTGAAATAAGATCCATCCATAGGTGTCTTGAAAAGATGACGTCCCAGGAAGCAATTCATTTGACTTCAATGAAAGTTCAGCCGCTCTATCCAGCTTGGTATTTCGCACAGATAAGTAATAGCTGTAATTATTGAAAACAAAAGGATCATTATTGAACAACTCGATTGACTTTTCGAAAGCTTCATCTGACTT
>JAQWQB010000130.1 GCA_029245065.1 Flavobacteriales bacterium
CCATGGAAGAAGTAGCAGAAGACATGGAATGAATGGATTCAATTGATGCTGACATGAACTTCGCTGAAGGTTCTGTTGAAGCTAGCTTGAATGATTTCATCAACAACGGAACAGGAACACAGTCTTTTGTTCTTGACAAAGTTCCTTTCGAAGGAGAAGAAGTCTCTGTAGAAGGAAAAGAGCAGCTAGACAATGTTGCTGCTATGCTAATGGCTCACCCAGAGCTTAAGTGCGAAATTCAAGGTCACACAACCAAAGCAAAGAACGCTGTAGGTGCAACTTCTAAGAAAGCTGCTTCTGGTGTTCGCGCATTGTGGGTGAAAACGAAATTGAGCGCACGTGGAGTTGAAAAAGATCAACTTGATTCAAACGGATACGGTGACGAGCAATTGATGGAAGGAGTTGATCCTGAAGATGATTCTCAGAAGCGTCTTGTATTGGTGATGTCAAAATAATCCCAATCAAACTTATTCAAAAGGGATGTCTTTCGGCATCCCTTTTTTTGTGTCTTTTCAGAGCCGTACCTTTAGTCCATGGAAGATAAAAAGCCTTATAAACCAATCAACTGTTCCTACTACGATCACCTAGAGATCTTCGCCATGCGCAAGACCCTCGTTGCAATTAAGCTGAAAGGTGAAGAGGACAATGAAGTGCTCATTACTAGTAGAATAACCAATCTAAAGGCCATTGACGGAGAAGAATTCATGTACCTAGAAGATGGTTCCGTTCACCGTTTAGACTTGCTCATCAGCATCAATCCAGCATCATGAAAAACATCCTTTTCACTCTCTTTATTTACATTATAGGAACTCCCCTGCTGGCGCAAGACGCTGAGCTCCTAATGTTCCTCAACAACCATGAAGACATTGATGTTCAGCCCTGCTTAACCCCAGATGGCTATGTTGTGGCTTACACCCTTTTCATTGAGCAACCCATTGACCACCTCGATCCATCTTCAGGAACCTTCAAACAAAAGGTTTTCCTTTCTCACCTAGACAAAGATTCTTCAATGGTTTTGGTGACGGAAGGCTACAACAGAGGGGTGAATAGAATGTATGAACTTTCATCCCTTATTGGTGCCAACCAACTGGATATTGAGCATCGATTTTATGGCGATAGCAAACCTAACAACCTTGATTGGCAGTACCTAACGATTCAACAAGCCGCAGCAGATTACCACAGAATTCGTGACCTTTTCGCAGCATTTTACAATGGCAGTTGGCTAGCCACAGGAATTTCAAAAGGCGGACAAACGGCCATATGTTACCGTTACCTCTACCCAGATGATGTCAAGGCCACTGTGCCTTACGTTGCTCCATTGAACCTGAGCCTAGAGGAAAAAAGGATTTACACCTTTCTAGACAATGTCGGGACTTCTTCCTGCCGAAAAAAAATCCGCGCTATTCAGCAACGCTTACTTGACAATAAAAATGAGGTAATGACCTACCTTGAATTTTATGCCAAAGGCGCTGGACTTACCTTTGATTACCATGAAAATCGACTGGAAGCTGCCATGGAATATGCCATTCTTGAGTATCCATTTTCTTTCTGGCAATGGGGGCATTCGTGCGAAGACATTCCTTCGGCAAAATCTTCCATAAAAGACCTTACCAATTACTTGCTAGAAGTCTCAGGTATTGACTTTTTCAGTGATAAAGACATCGCTTATTACGAAGGTCACTACTACCAATGTGGCGCTCAATACGGGTATTACGGATATGACCCGACTCCATTTGGTGACAAAATTTCAGCTATCAACTGGGATGAAGAGAATTTTCCTTCAGCCATATTTATGCCGGAAGGAACTACCATCACCTTCAATCCGCGGTTTGTACAAGAAGTATATGATTGGACCCAAACGGAGGCCAACCAGTTCATTTACATCAACGGTGCGAATGATACGTGGTCAGCAACTTCGGTTCCGGTATCAGATAAAGTAGACGCACTTTGGTTCAATATGGAAGGACAATCTCACGGTACAGCCCGAATTGCTAACATGTCTGAAAAAGAGAAAGCCACACTTTTGAGAGCGTTGACCCATTGGCTAAACAACTAAATGTGTTCTTCTCGTCAAGATTCAGTGATATCTTGGTGAGAACCTCACTTTACCTTTGTACGAAATCAGATACCATGAAGTCACTAATTACGGTCCTAATGCTGCTTGTTGCTACTCCTTTGATGAGTCAAGTAGATCTTGAAGCCTTTTTCCAAGATGCAGACCGCTTTTTTAAGCAACATGTTGAGGGCAACAATGTAAACTACAGCGCGGTAAAAACTGACCCAGCATTGGCTTCATTGGTAAACAGAATCGGAAGCGCATCCATAAATAACGAAGACCTAAGCACGCAGAAGGCCTTTCGAATCAATGCCTACAATTTACTTGTGATAGCTGGTATTGCGAAAGCATTCCCCGTTGAAAGCGTTCAAGATATTTCTGGGTTCTTCGATGGTACAAAGCATTTGGTAGCCGGAAACATGCTCACTTTGAACACCCTCGAACGTGAGCACATTTTGAATGATGGCGATCCTAGAAGTCACTTTGCACTGGTTTGTGGGGCCGTTGGCTGCCCTCCGATTACCAATTTCGCTTATCGCCCAATTACGTTGGAAAGGCAACTTGATAATCAAACATACAAAGCGCTCAACGATGCTTCTTTTCTAAGAATGGACGACACCAATGGGAAAGCCGAGTTATCCCAAATATTCAACTGGTACGCCAATGATTTCGGTAAAAACAAGGCTGAACGCATTGCCTTCATCAACTCATTCAGAGATGTCGACTTACCTGAATCTACCGCTATTAGTTATTACGCGTACGATTGGTCACTGAACATCATTCCTGTACCTACAGTGGAAGGTGAAGCTCCGCTAAAACAAGGAAACAACTCCATTCGCTACGTGGTTTCCTCTACGATTCAAAAAGGAAACACGGAGACGAAAATCTTCAACAACTTGTATACACAGTCAGTAGGTGACGAATCTAATGGAGGGCGTTCAACTTTTTTCACTGCTCAAGTTTCATCGCTTTACGGCGTAACGGATTATTTCAATGCGGGTGTGGAACTGCGTTACCGACGGGTATTGAACAGCGGACTTCCATCATCTTCCCTAGATGTTTTCGGTTCGAATGATCAAAATTTTCGGCAGGGAATTACTACCATCGGTCCAAAAATAAGGTGGGCACCCGTTCCGAAATGGGGTAATTTCTCTATTCAAAGTACATTGTGGATTCCCCTAGAAGATGACTTGGAAGGTGTGAGTCCTGATCAAAACGGACAAGGCGGTAAAATCTTCGCTGACTGGAACAGTCCTACCTTCTGGACACAGGTATTCAATGATTTCTCACTTGGTTCGAACTTCTCACTTTTCGCTGAAGTTGACTTCCTATGGGAAGACCTCGGGGGGAATGAAGAAGATTTCAACCGTATTTCTACGCCTGGAACATTGATTGTAAGTTACTTCCCAAACCCCAACACCACCGTATATGCATTGAGCGGCTTCTCCCCTTACTTGCAAGAAGAGTTTGACTATTTCTACCAAGCTGGTGCCGGACTGAAGTACCAGTTTTCTAGGAAGTTTGAACTTGAAGTCCTTTACACACATTTCCGAAATCAATTCCTTTTGGACAATGATGGAAAGGCTTCAACCATTAACTTTGGTATTCGTTTCAATACCAATTAATCAATGCGGCTTCTAAAGCCTTTCATGTGTGTCCTTTTTGGCTTCTTCGCCATTAGCCTTTGCGGTCAGCAGACCATTGATAAGGTTGAAGTTGATGGGCTAAAACGAACGAAAACTTCCCACATCGAACGCTTCCTAAAGGTTTCTCCTGGGTCTATTAGTTCAGAGGAGGCCATTCAAGCTGATATCCAGCAATTGCGAAACCTTCAAATGGTCACCGATGTGAGCGCAGAGGTGGTTCAACGCAATGATTCTGCCATTCTGATATATACCATTGAAGAAGCACTCACGTTTTTTCCGATTGTCAATTTCGGAGGAATCGAAGAAAATATTTGGCTTCAACTGGGTGCGAAAGAGCAGAACATAGGCGGAAGAGGGATTCAAGGAATAGCCTATTACCTCAACAACAATGGTTTACACAACGGCCAACTCTACACCCGCATTCCTTATATCAGGGGAACAAAATGGGGTATCACAGCGAATTTGCAACAATGGTCTTCTCCTGAGCCTCTTTTTTTCGGAGATAGAAGAGTAGACTACACCTATACCAACAGCATTGCAGGCCTCGGGGTGCTTCGCGAATTCGGTTTCCAGCATACCCTAGAACTCGGTTTCAGCTATTTCATTGAGAATTACGAACGCCAAGAAGAGTTTTGGGAACTGGATTCATTCAATCCACCTGCCAACGCTCGTATTCCGAAAACCATAGGTAAGTTGAACCATCACTTCGGGAAAATGAACTACCATTTCTTTTACCTATCTGGGTGGGATATTCAGCAATACGCTCAAGTAATTGATGATCTTGACTTGCAGGGTGAAGAGTTATTTAAGATTTACTGGGCAAATGCGCGCTATCTCAAAGTGTTAGGCAAAAAGAAAAAAGGAAACCTTGCGGCAAGAGGAAGACTTGGAATCAGCAGCAATGGCGACACACCCTTCGCCCCTTTTGTCATAGATAGCCAAATGAATATTCGTGGGGTTGGGAACCGAATTGATAGAGGAACGGCAACCGTTGTGCTGAATATAGAGTACCGGTATACATTGAAAGAAAAGGCCAATGTTGCACTCCAAGGAGTCCTTTTCTCGGATGCCGGGACCTGGCGAAACCCAGCAGGAGATTGGGATGATTTATTCGACCAAGAGAATTTCGAACACTTTGCTGGAATTGGTTTACGCGGTATTTATAAAAAAGCGCACAATGCCATTTTGCGCATCGATTACGGTTTCAATCTATACAACACAAAGACCAATGGTTTGGTAATAGGTGTTGGTCAATACTTTTGACGTAAGGATTTAACGCTTCAGCAAACCATTTCTCCATTCTTTCCGTTAACTTAGAAAGGGAAATACTTTTTGTTTTTGAAACTGACAACCAACATTACAATCTTAACGCTGTTCTTACTGTGCTTTGGTGCGTGTAAAAAAGATGACGTTACCGTCTTTGAGGACAACACCATTCCTGACTACGACGAAGTACCAACCATTTTGGTGCAGAATTATGTCAATCGTCTGTTTATTGACCTCATCGGCCGCGAACCCGTGGACCTAGAAATGGATGCTGAAGTAGCCTTCTTAGAAGAGAACGACCTTTCTTCTGCTAGTCGCGCTGAACTCGTAGACAAACTCATGTTCGATGAGACATTCGTTGAAGGAGATAGCTCCTACAATTTCGCTTACTACCAACGTATTTATGACGGTGCGAAGGCACGAATGATAGACGGTGCTTCGGAAGGAATCATCCTAGAAGATTACACGATCGCATTTAATCAGGCCATTGCTGATTCAATGAACGGAAATTTCACCGCTTATGAAATCAACAAAACAAGGTATGAACGCCTCCAGCTAATCATGGATAGCAAAGAAGACCTTAGACTTGGAGATATTACCATTGATGAAATGTTTCGCAGACTCATCAACAACTCCATCTACGATGAGATCAACATGAATACGTTCAATTTTGTAAATGCTTCGTTCGATGATCTATTCTACCGTTTTCCGACACAAGAGGAATTTGACAACGCATTTCAAATCATTGAGTTAAACCAAGCTGGTAATCTCTTTGGTCAAGTTGCTCAAAACAAAGCTGAATACCTCACCATTCTAACCACCACCCCAGAATATTTTGAGGGAATGATTCAATGGGCTTACCTCTCACTTCTCTCTAGAGAGCCTAGCCCGAATGAAGTATTCAATCTCATTGGACAGTTTCAAATTGATTTAAACTACCCTTCAGTTCAAAAGTCAATTCTAATATCAGATGAATATGCGGGATTCAATTAAAACATACCTCTTCATAGCTGTACTATGCGCTTTGGCATTCAGTTCGTGTAAAAAAGAACCTGAAGCATCTTTCATTTTGAATGATGTGGAGCTTTATCCGAATGCAGCTGGAAAAACAAAGATCAAATCCAACGAACAATACGTTGCGATTTTGCATGCTAACCTTTTCCAAACAGCCTTGTCTGCCAATGATATATTCGAAATCAACAACTGCATAGAAAGTATTGGCGACAAAGAATTGGCGCGTGAAGTAATCATTTCCAACTTCATGAATGATTCAGACGTCATTCTTCCTACCGTTGACGAAATGAACACTGATATTGACGCTTTCATCACCGAAACATATGTGCGCTTCCTTGTCAGGTATCCTACGGAAGCTGAAAAAGAATACGTTCGAAATTTCATCATTACGAATCCGTATGTGACACCTGAAATTGTCTATTTCTCTTTCGCCCTGTCTAACGAATACATGTACTACTAAGCCTATGAAACGCAGAGATTTTATAAAGAAAGCTGGTGCAACAGCAGCGGCAACCGTAGCACTTCCGTACATCCTCCCAAGTGGAAGACTTTTCGCTGCTTCTGGCCGTCAAATGTCAGAGCATGTCGTAATGGTCATGTTTGCAGGTGGTGTGAGACAACAAGAATCCATACTTCAGCGATACCTTGATGATTCGCAAGAAAATGAGCCTTACCCGGGGAACATCATGTACAACATGTTTGATGGTGCACCTCCAGAGGAGAAAATCGTTTTCGGAACAGGGCAAGGTGGAATCAATCCCATTCCACAATTGCTGGGGACCACCCTGCAGCAGCAAGGAACTATTTTTAGCGAAGTAAGCGCGTTGAGCGCAGGACATTTTGGAGGCCTCAACAGCTTGATTCAAGGAAGCACCGTGACTACGCAAGGCTTGAAACAACGTCCGCTCAACCCAACCATTTTTGAATACCTAAGAAGACATGGTGGTTACAGCGCGTCTGATATGTGGTTTATTGGAAACGGTATTTCGAACTCAGTTCCATTATTGAATTACAGCGGGCATCCTGATTACGGTGCTGGCTATGGCGCGAACTTCTTCGCCCCAACAGTCACATTTGCTGAAACATGCGAGAACTATCTGGGCGACGCAAAAGTCTACCACCCAGAAAATGAGCTTTCGCCCATGTACCAGTTAAAGTACTTCTTGGACAACAGCTTCGATCAGTACGCAGATGGTCTTCTTTCACTCGGAAACACTGAGGAAGAGAAGCAATCCATCAAGGAATTCATGAAGGAAATGTACACCAAAACCAACAACGGAACGGTGGCATTGCCTCCACTGACAGATAACGGAGATACGGCAACTGTTGGGTACGCTTGCGAGACCATGAAATGGTTCAAGCCTGCACTCACGGTAGTCAACCTGAATGGCGTTGATACCTGTCACTCCAATTTCTCTGGATATGTTTCGAACATGCACAGAGCAGACCATGCAGTTGGACACTTATGGAATTACATTCAAAATGAGATTCCAGAGATGGCAGGGAATACAACGCTCATTGTAACACCAGAATGTGGAAGAAACTTGATGCCAAACAACATTTTAGATGAAAATGATTGGAGATCATACGATCACAGCGACATGAATTCACTGCGTGTTTTCACTCAACTGGCAGGTCCTTCAATTCCTTCCAACCTCATTGTTGGTGGTGAAGGAAATCCCGTTGGAAAAGTAACAGATTCAATGATGACCATTGCTGATCTTCTTGGGGTGAAAACCGAAGTCCAAGCGGCCGGCCTAGTGGCACCAGGAACACAATCATTATTGGACCAACTATGAGAATAACCCATTTATCAGCCATAGGTGTATTCGCACTGGTCATACTCTTCGCTTGTAAAAAGAAAGAAGCAGAAAACCCATACGAAGACTTGGTGTACGTGGTGCAAAATGACAACCCGGACACCGACGACTTGCCCGTAGGCAACTTTGCGTGGCTTCAAGGAAAAATCTTCAAGCCTACTTGTGCGAATAGCGGTTGTCATGACGGAACATTTGAACCCAAATTTAACACCATTTCTTCGTCGTACAACACATTGGTGAATCACGACGTCATTTCCAACGATGCAGGTTTTTCGTTCGAATACCGCGTGAAACCAGGAGATTTCAATGCCTCTTTGTTGCATGAACGCTTGACGAACAACATCCCGAACAGTTCAGGAATTATGCCTCTTGAAGTAGACGAAGATTCCGATTGGGACGAACTCAGCACGAGTTACATTACCGCCATTGAAACGTGGATTAGTCAGGGAGCCCCAGATATGTTTGGGAACATGCCGGGAACTGCCGGTGGCGATTTTCCACCTCAAGTTGACGGACTTGTAATTTTCCCAAGTGGAAACACAACCGAGCCATACGAGCGCATTGAAGACGGAATTGGAATTACACCAATTGTAGTAGATGCAGCAGCAATCGATATTTGGACAAAAGTATCTGATGATCAAACGCCTGTTGCGAATATTGCTGTGAACGAAGTTCGATTGGCGGAAACGACTGACAGCTTTGAGTCTGGTCAGCTGGCTATTTTTAGTACTTCTGAAACACTCAACGCGTTGGATTTTAGTAACACAGCGGCTACTTTCAATAGAAAGGCAACCATAGATTTAAGCGGATTTGAATCAGGCACCACACTCTTCATCAGAACGTATTTTGATGACGGCGTGCAAACTGCCATAACGGAAGTCCCTAACGAAAACAGTAATGAATTCATCACGGCGCTGTTTGTAATCCAAGTGCAATGAGAAAGCTTTTGATATACCTCAGCTGCTTCCTTTTCTTGGCAGCGTGTAAGAAAGAAGAAGAAATCAACGAAGTCCCAGAAATTACCTTCGACAGTATTTCTTCAACCACTGTGGTTGAATTTGACAACAACATTTCCATAACCGTCGCTTATTCAGATGAGAATGGAGACATTGGTTATCAAGATCCTGACACGTATTCATTGCGTGTAAAAGACAGTAGATTAGCTGAGTACGATTGGTATCACATTCCTCCTTTGACTCCAGAAATGGAAGAACTGAACATTGAAGGCACTTTTACCGTAGAACTAAACTCGTTGTTCCTTTTGGGAAATTCGACTCAAGAAACAACTACATTCACCATACAACTAAAAGACAGATCAGGAAATTGGAGCAACCAAATTGTGACTCCAGTGGTGATGATTGTGGATAGTCTGTAGCGCATGAAATGTAAGTTTTACAACGTATTTCTATTATTCCTTTTCAGCCCGTTCTTCGCGCTTTCTCAAGACCTGCCTGAGTACATGATTAGTGACACCACTGTTACTGACTGCGACGGCTATCTTTTTGATTCAGGCGGAGAAGATGAATCATACAGCATCAACGAAGATCTTACCTTCACCGTTAATTCAGGTGGTGAGACCATAGAAATAGATTTCTTGGCGGAAATCTGTATTGAAGATGGATTCGACTACTTATACATCTATGATGGCCCAGACACGGGATCTCCTTTGCTGGCGGAAATTTCAGGAGCTGGTTTTGTTCCTCCCCAACTTGTAGCTACAAGTGGTGCAGTTACCTTTCAATTTGTATCTGATCAAAGCGCCAGCTACTGTGGGTTTGAAATCTTTTGGAATACGATTGTAGGGCCGCCGCCCTCACCGTCCATTGAAGTGCTAGAAATACCGGCCTGTGAAAGCGAATCTGTCATCGTGGATTTCAACATCCCAATTGGCTGTGATTGGTTGGCCCCAGACAGTATCTCCTTTTTTGGTAATGACGAAATTGAAGTGGTATCTGCAGACGTTATCTGCACAGATGGCGAAGGAACGCAAGCCGTAATTGGTCTTGCTGAAACGCTCGATTACAATTGCACTTACAACCTTCAAATGACCATCGGAATACCAGATGCCTGCGACAGTCTCTGGTTCTTCTCCTTGTTAGCGCCTCCTTTTCAGGTGCTTTCGTGTCCTATTCACAGCTCTATTGGAGCAGATGAAGATGCCTTCTGTGCTGGAAGTTGTACAAACATATTGGCCACCGTTGAAGGTTGTTTTGAGCATACATTTGTTTGGGACAACGGGCTCCCAAATGGTCCCGGCCCTCATCAGGTATGCCCTACTGAAACCACTACTTATACCGTTACCATCACTGAAGTTGAGACGGGTAATAGTACTACTGAAAGCGTCACCATAGATGTCATCAACGCAGATATTTTGTTACCGAATGGGCCACTTTGCCAAAGCGAACCAGGCTTTGTTGTTGAAGCCATGCCCTCTGGCGGATTATGGTATGGAACCGGAGTTCAGGACGAAGAAACAGGTTATTTCATTCCCGACAGTGCAGACACTGGAGTGAACGTGATCTACTACGTCTACAACGAACTCTGTTATGACAGTGTGATATTCGATGTAACGCCTATTGACGCAGGTTTGTTTGATGCGGCCTGCCCTGGTTCAGCACCTTTCTTTTTAGAGCCCATTACCCCTGGCGGAACGTGGGAAGGCGACTTTGTTCAGCCAAACGGGCTTTTCGACCCTTCTACAGTTGGCTCCTATCCGTTGGTATATTCATTGAATGGCTGTACCGATACCTTAATTGCCAACGTTGCAGAAATCACCGGGCAATTCGCCTTAGACACGTTATGCCAATCGAATTGGGCAGATACCATTCCGTTCAGCCCTCTCGGAGGAATATGGACAGGACCTGGTATTGTAGACAATGTCTACGGAGTCTTCGCCCCGAATGAAGTAGACCCCGGAGATTACACACTCTTGTACGAAATTGAAGGCTGCGATCAAGAATTCACAATCCACGTAAAAGAATCGGATGCGGGTCAACGGGTTCGCACATCATGCCCTGAAGAAGCTCCATTCATACCCGAACCTGATGTAGCGCCTGCCGGAGGCTATTGGGAAGGTGTGGGAATCGCTGATACAAATACCGGCCTTTATGACCCTGGTGCTGTTCCGAATGACTACTGGACACAACTCATTTATTACAGTGAAAATGGATGTTCAGACACCATCTTTTATTACAACATCCAAACAGATATTCAGGTAGCCGAAGCGCACTTATGTTTGGACGCCGAAACGGGACCCCTGGAATGGGAAACTGTGGGTAGCACCCCTTGGGACGGGGTTTGGACAGGTCCGGGAGTAACCAATCCTTGGAACAACTACTTCGAATTTACCGCATCTTCTGCAGGAGTTGGAGAACACGTTTTGAACTATGCTTCGAATGGATGCGAAGACAGTTTAATTATCTACGTCTACCCGCTTGAGATCAATGCGTCTACCTATTCTGTATGCTCAAATGAATCACCTTTTATACTTGACGAAACCCTTCCAACAGGAGGCACTTGGACAGGAAGTGGTGTAGTCAATGCTTCCACAGGGCTATTTGATCCAAGTTTGGCTGATGAAGGTTCCTATTACATCTATTGGGACAATCCAGCCGGATGCGGTGACTCTATCTTCATGGAAGTCGAAACATTTTTCCAAGCAAGTATTGGCGAAATGGATGAGATTTATTGCTTTGAGGATAACGACATCGAACTGGAGCTCTTTCCAGATGACGCCGTATTAACCGGAAGCACTGGAGCCACATCATTCAACCCGGCCATCGCTGGAGAAGGCGAACATGAGTTGATCTTAACGTGGCAGGGCACCAATTGCTCAAGTTCAGATACAATTACCCTCGTGGTATATCCTGAAATTCAAGCCGCCTTGGCTGCCACAGATGAATTAATCTGTCCGGGGGCTGGCACTACCCTATTCGTTGAGGCGAACGGCGGAGCACCCGATGCGCTATACAATTACAATTGGAGTGATGGACTCTTTCCGTTGAATGAAAATAGCGTTGCCCCTGAAGCAACTCAGTACTATTACGTTTCAATTGAAGACGGCTGCTCAGATCCCTTTTTGGATTCTATTCTAATTGAAGTATTACCTCCTATTCAATCCATTGTTACCACAAGCGATACGCTTTGTTTTGGCGAAGAAGGAGGGTTTGCCTCAGCCATGGTAGAGAACGATGGCACCTATTCAATTGAGTGGACTGGAAACGGCACAGCAGAAGACAACCTAATCACCGCACAAGCCGGTGCCATTGTTACGTTGGAGATTCTCGATGTTGACAACGGATGTACATTTGACAGCCTTGTGCTAATTCCTAGCTACACCCCTATTTCTGCGTTGTTTTCGCCAAACCCAAACGCTGAATGCATTCCGTGGGATGCGCAGCCAGTTACCTTCATCGATTACTCTCAACATGCGGTATCCGGAAACTGGGATTTTGGCAATGGAAATACCCAAGCTTATGAAAGTGGATCTACCGTTTCTCAAACGTATGATCAACCCGGAGATTACACCGTAACGCTCGATGTTCTCAACGAAGGAAATTGCCCAGATACGGTAGTAGTGGACATTTGTATTCTGCCTCCTACCCCACTTTTCATCCCAGATATATTCTCTCCCAATGGAGATCAAGTAAATGACATCTTGTATGTCAGAGGACAAGGGATAGTTGCCATGGAATTCAGGGTATACGACCGTTGGGGAATCATCGCATTTCAGTCTGACAAACCAGAGCACGGATGGGATGGAAATGTAGGTGGCAACCAAATGCCGTCAGGGGTATATGTGTTCTTCTTGCAAGCTACCCTCAATTCAGGTGAAGTAGTTGAACTAAAAGGAAACGTCACACTCATCAGATGATACGCTCTATTGTCATATCGATGTTTGGCATATTACTGCCGTTGCTGTGCGCCGCTCAAGACGTGAGTTTATCTCAACTTTGGACGATGCCATCATTGGGTAATCCTGCTGCAACAGCCACTGCTGAAGAAGATTACCGAGTGGGAGCTTCCTATCGCAATCAATGGGCCTCTGTAGGCTCTCCCTTCAAGACGAGCAGCGCGATGGGCGAAGCCAAGTTGTTGCAAAAAAGAGCTGGTTACATGGGGGTTGGTGCCTTTGTACGTCAAGACAAGGCAGGCGCTTCACAATTTGGTGTGTTTGAGGCATTCGGACAAGCTGCCTATCATTTACGAGCCGGACAAAAGGATTACTTAAGTGCTGGAATTGGCGTTGGTTTTAGGCAGCGTAGTATTGTAACAGAAGGGCTTAAATGGGACTCCCAATTCAACGGAGTAGGACATGATCCCGCCATTGATTCGGGTGAATCCTTCGGGAACCAACAGAGCAGTTCAATAGATGCTTCCTTGGGCGTTCATTGGCAACACCGCAAAAGACAACATTACGACATTGGCTATGCAGCTTGGCACTATTTCCAAGACCAAGGATTCTTAACAGACACAAGAGACCCGGCATTGCTGACGCACCAACTCACGTTTAACTGGCTTCAAACTTACGGACCAGTTGACGTGACCTATTCTGTATCAAGCATGAAACAAGGAGGGGCATTCACTGCCATTACGGGAGCGCGAGCGAAATACCGAATTGGTTCAGACTCTCGGTATACTACAGCGAAGACCAGTAGTGCCGTTACCGCGGGAATATTTTACAGGTATCGAGATGCTATTATTCCAGCCATTGGTTATGAATATGAGCGAAAAATTCAGCTCTTTATAAGCTATGATGTCGTCATGAGTTCTTTGTATGACGCCAGTGCCAGACGTGGCGGCTGGGAGTTAAGCTTGATTTGGAGTGATTTCTATGCGGATAGTAGGATGCGCTTGAGGTAGAATTACCTCGTTACGTATCTGATGACCATAAAAATGATGCACAGAAAGAACACCAAAAATGAAATCTTATTGATACCATGCATCATGCGCAAGTTGACATCCTGGTCTTTATTTCTCTTGAAGAGATTCAGCGGATTGATGTAATACAGTACCTTCTTGAAGAACATAACATGGATTTAACTTGAAACAATAAAAAGGGCGAAATGTTTACTCTTTGGCAGCAATAACGGATATTTCTACATTGACTCCTTTCGGCAAGCCTTTTACAGCGACCGTCTCACGAGCGGGAAAATCAGTGGAAAAAGACTGCGCATAAACGGCATTGACTTCATTGAAAAGTCCCATATCTGATAAGAAAATACTAGACTTCAAAATGTGCTCGAAACCGTATCCCGCTTCAGCCAATACGGCCTTCAAATTCTTCATTACCCACGTAGTCTCTTCTTCAATGGAACCCATTTTCATTTCTTCAGTGGCAGGATCCATGGCTATCTGGCCGCTCACAAATAGCATATTACCAAATTGAACAGCTTGACTGTATGGCCCAATCGGTTGAGGAGCATGTTCCGTGTTGACGATCTTCTTCATTGCGTTACATTTACACCAAATTTAAGGCATTGAAAGTTCTCCTTCTTGATAATTATGATTCATTCACGTTCAACTTGCACCATTACCTTGTGCAGTTCGATGTGGAAGTTGACGTATTCCGGAATGATGCTATAACGCTGGACGAAATTGATGCCTACGATGCCATTGTACTAAGTCCGGGTCCGGGATTACCGAAAGAGTCTGGTATTCTGATGGACGTAATCGCCCGGTATTTCGACAAGAAGCCGCTTTTAGGCGTTTGCCTGGGGCACCAAGCGCTATGTGAATTCTTTGGAGGGGAATTGATGAACCTAGATACGGTCTGGCATGGAAGAGAAACCACCATTTCACTTGTAAGCGCTTCTTCCCTTTTCCGAAACATTTCAATGCCCATGACCGTTGGGCACTACCACTCTTGGACCGTTACCCCAAACAACACGGGTGAAAACATGACCATAACAGCCCTCAACGAGAAAGGATGGGTCATGGCCGTTGAGCACGCTAACCTTCCAATCACGGGCGTTCAATTTCATCCTGAATCAGTTATGACTCCTGATGGACTTCAACTAATCGCGAACTGGGTTAATTCTATTCGAAAGCCTTGAATTAGTCTAGACATACTTGTACCTTTTCCAAAAACTAGTCTAGATGGAAGACCTTTTATACTATATCCCCAATGTCATTTCTGGCCTCATATGGATAGCCCTTGTGGTCATATCAATCGTTGCCATGTCAACCACTAAAATGAAAGGTTGGGGAATGATGGTAGCCTTCAGCGCTAGTAGGATTTTGTTACTGATCATCACTCCAATTCTCTTTCGGTTTGGTTACGACTGGTTCGATATGGATAACTTCCATCACATTGTGAATTGGATTTCGTTCCTATTGAACCTTATTCCTATCGTTTTTCTGTCGATTGGACTTTATCAGTTCTATCAGTTCGGCATGCAAGTTCGCCGTGAACGCGCTGAACGATGACCACTTACGAAGCGTTGATGTTCGTCCATTTGGCAACAGTACTTCCCGCTGTTGTCTTGGGAGCGTTGCAATTCATCTTGAAAAAGGGAGGGCCTATTCACCGAAAGATTGGATGGGTCTACATGATATTCATGATGATTACCGCCATTCTAACGCTGTTTATGAAAGCAAAAGTTGGAAGCACACTATTCAATCATTTTGGATGGATTCACCTCTTTTCAATCCTTACGATTTGGACAGTTCCCACGGCCATTATAGCGGTGAGAAAGGGCAACATCAAATCGCACAAGCGTAAAATGATTTTACTCTATGTGGGCGCAATTGTCATTGCTGGCGCTTTCACGTTGATGCCCGGCCGCTACCTACACAGCGTCCTATTCAACTAACAACCAGCCTTTATCACTCATTTTATTGCCTTAATCCTTACCTCTATGAAAACGCCTCATCTACTATTCAAGCTCAATGACCTTGAAAATAAAAAACCGGCTCACGCTTTAGTCAACGGATTGGACCTCGTGGTCACTAAATTTGATGAGGATGTTTCTGTTCTGTACGGAAGATGCCTTCACAGAGGTGCTCTTATGGCTGAATGACATGTAAGCGGGCACAACCTAATTTGTGGATTACACGGTTGGGACTACCGCATAGACACGGGCGTTAGCGAATATAACAATGAAGAAAGACTACATAAATTCACTTCCTCTGTTCAAGACGGAAACGTTTATGTTGACGCTGACGAAATTGATGAATACGTTAAAATTAATCCGCAGCCATTTAATAGATCAGCGTATCTCGGGCAGTATGCCGACACCCATCCTGAAGATACAGAACCGTATACCGGTCAGATCACACAACTGGCAAAAAACGGGTTGAGCAAAGTGGGACATCACGGTCCTACTGCCGCAATGGGAGTTGATAGGAACACGCTTCCGAAGTGGGAAGACCTCCAGTTTCTACCAGCTCAATTATGGAGAAAACCATTATTGGATGATGTGGATGTTACGACGAAGACCATAATTGGTCCGAATGCGAAAAAGCCACTAGAATTATCTAGGCCACTCTTTGTTTCAGACATGAGTTTTGGTGCGCTTTCAAGGGAGGCGAAAATTGCCTTATCGAAAGGAGCCGAACTAGCCGGAACGGGCATTTGTTCCGGAGAAGGGGGCATGTTACCTCAAGAACAAGAGGGCAACTCTAAGTATTTTTATGAACTCGCTTCTGCACAGTTTGGTTTCAGCTGGGACAAGGTGAAAAAGGCACAGGCGTTTCATTTCAAAGGTGGACAAGGTGCGAAAACTGGAACTGGAGGCCATTTGCCCGGAAACAAAGTGACAAAGGAAATCGCTTCAGTACGGGAAATAAACGAAGGCGAAAGTGCCATCAGTCCAGCCACTTTCACGAACCTCTCTTCAGTTGCCGATTTCAAGGCCATTGCAGATCAAGTGCGCGCTGAAACAGGTGGCATTCCAGTTGGATTTAAGATCGCTGCGAGTCATCTGGAAAGGGACATCGATTTCGCTGTTGAGGTTGGTGTGGACTATATCATTCTGGACGGACGCGGAGGTGGAACGGGCGCTGCACCAACTATTTTGAGAGACAACATCAACGTACCAACCATTCCTGCATTGGCAAGAGCAAGAAAACACCTCGACAAGCTTGGAAGAAAAGACATTACGCTTGTGATTACAGGTGGCTTGCGAGTTGCAGACGATTTTGTCAAAGCCATGATGTTGGGCGCAGACGCTATTGCCGTTTCAAATTCTGCGCTGCAAGCCATAGGATGTCTTGGGATGAGAGCATGCCAAACCAACAATTGTCCGGTAGGAATAGCGACTCAAAAAGAGAGCCTGCGTTCGCGCATCATCATTGATCAATCAGCGAAGCAATTGGCCAACTTTTTTGAAGCTAGCAATGACCTCATGAAAGTCGTTTCTCGTTCCTGCGGATACAGTGATCTAACAGCATTCAATCATGATGATCTGATCACTACTTCTTATGATATGCACAAGCTGAGCGGCGTAAATTATGCAGGAATAGGCTAGTTAAACGGCTACGTTGTGCTCTCTTAGCGCATCGTTCAAAGAAGTCTTCAAATCTGTACTTGCCTTACGTTTCCCAATGATAAGTGCACAATTCACGTTGTATTCTCCTGCAGGAAACTTTTTGGTATAACTACCTGGAATCACCACGGCTCGTTCTGGAACTTCGCCCTTCATTTCAATGGGTTCTGGCCCTGTTACGTCAATGATTTTTGTTGACATGGTGAGCACAACATTTGCGCCTAAAACAGCTTCTTTTCGGATGCGAACGCCTTCTACTACAATGCTCCTCGAGCCAATGAATGCGCCATCTTCAATGATAACTGGTGCCGCCTGAAGCGGTTCCAAAACACCACCAATACCAACACCACCACTAAGGTGTACATTCTTTCCTATCTGCGCACAAGACCCCACAGTAGCCCATGTATCGACCATGGTTCCGCTATCAACGAAAGCACCAATGTTGACATAACTCGGCATCATAATCACTCCTTTTGCCAGGTAAGCTCCATAGCGCGCAACGGCATGGGGAACTACTCTCACGCCTAAATCGGCGTAATTCGTTTTCAGTTTCATCTTATCATGAAACTCAAAAGGTCCCACCTCAATGGTCTCCATTTGTTGGATCGGAAAGTACATCACAACGGCTTTTTTCACCCATTCATTTACTTTCCATCCGTCTTCACTGGGCTCGGCAACACGCAAACGGCCCTTGTCAATTTCTTCAATCGCGTTGCGAATCAAGTCTTGAACAGGCGTCTGTTTCAATAGGGCACGATTCTCCCATGCCTTATTGATTGTTTCTTGCATTACTTTGTACCCCATGGTGTGATTTTTCCCAAAGGTAATTCAATCAAATGGTATCTGAGAAGCAACTTTTTAGCTTTTTTGAGCATCTACTAAGTACTAAATAACAACCACCATGCGATTACTCCTCTCAACTCTCTTCATCTTTTTTGTTACGTCAATAATTGCTCAGAACGATTGTATTGACCCTTCTCTAATCAACCCAGACGGCATTTGCACAACTGAATACAATCCGGTTTGTGGATGCAACGGCATCACCTATTCAAATGCATGTGTAGCTGAAATTACGGCCGGAGTTACCGAGTATACATTCGGTGAATGTGATACCCAAGTGGATTGCGTTGACCTAGGAAATGTTGATTTCGGTGAATGTGAAATGGCCATGGGAATTGCCCTTATTGATGGCGAATGCGTTGCACTTTCAGGGTGCGGATGGGAAGTTGGAGGCATTGATTATTCGCCCTACTCCTTTTCTACACTTCAAAGTTGTCTTGAGAATTGTGGAGGTGACTGCATAGATCCAAGCTTAATTGATCCAGATTGCATTTGCGACCTGTTGTACGACCCTGTTTGCGGTTGCAACGGCGTAACCTACAGCAATGCATGTTTTGCGGAATGCCAAGGGGGTGTCACTAGCTACTCTTTTGGAGAATGCGGAAACGCACCTGACTGCATGGACCTAGCCGGAATCGATTTTGGTTTGTGCGACTTTGTGTTAGGCATTGCACAAATTGATGGCGAATGCATCACTGTTAGCGGGTGTGATTGGACCTTAGATGGCGTAGATTATTCGCCCTATTTCTATGAAGACATGTCAGAATGCCAAGCATGCCTGGAAGAAGATTGCTTTGACCTCGAGGGCATCGATTTCGGACCTTGCGAAGTCATTCTTGGAGTAGGACTAATTGAAGGGTCTTGCACTTACATATCAGGGTGTGGCTGGGAAGTTGGAGGAGTTGACTACAGTGTATATGCCTATGACACGCTTGAAGATTGTACGTTCGCCTGTGGAGACGAATGTGTAGATCCAACCATCATTGATCCACAAGTCCAATGCGGAACGAACTACGAACCTGTTTGTGGCTGTAATAATGTTACCTATTGGAACGCATGTGAAGCTGAATATTACAATGGAGTCACTGACTTTACTGCTGGTCCATGTTCATGCCCTGACCCAAGTGTAATTGACCCTGACATTGGTTGCACGTTAGAATATGATCCGGTTTGCGGATGTGACAACGTCACCTACAACAATCAGTGTGAAGCATACATTTTTAATGGCATTACAGAATGGACCATGGGTGAATGCGGCAATAGCGTGCAAGAACTAAAAGCATTTGATGTAACCGTTTATCCAAACCCAGCAGCCCATCAATTGACCATTGAGTTCCCTACTGCTGAACAAGTGTTATATGCTGTTTATGACAGAGTTGGTAAAGCAGTTCAAACAGGAAGCATTAGCGGTCCGAAAAACCAGATTGACATTAGTATTTTGGCCGAAGGGTATTACACGTTATCACTACAAAAAGGACAGCACTTTGTGCAAGTTCCTGTTTTGAAAATGAAGTAACCCCCAATAAACGACCTTGTTTTTGAGTTAATATAGATATGAACTCAAGAAAACTAGCAATCGGCTTAATGCTCCTTTTTGTGGGTACCATGGTACTTCCATCTTGTTCTTCGCAGAAAGGCTTTGACTACAAGGCGCATTCGAAAAAAGGAAAGAAAACGAGGTATAAGGGTGATTTGACTCAGTACAACTGCCGAAAACGTTAATTACTGACCTAAATAGCGCTGTAGAATAACGGTAGCGCTGATCATATCAAGGGTCTTTTTATCACGTCGCTTTGACTTCTTCATTCCACCCTGCACCATTGCCGACATCGCATCACGTGAACTGAACGACTCATCTACTTCATGAATTGGGATGGCTGGGTATTCTTTGCGCAGCTTAGTAATGAATTTTCGAACGGGCTCACTGTTGTTCGTCTCACCGAGAAACGACGGATCACCCACCACAAAATCAGATATCTTCCCAGAGGCGACTAATTCAGCAATTTTGTCCCAAATTATTTCTGTACTCACCCCTTCCAGAGGAGAAGCAATAATTTGAAGCTCGTCTGTAATTGCGAGTCCGGTGCGTTTCACGCCAAAATCAAAAGCCAATGCTTTACCCATTCGTTGCTATTTAGTGGCGAAGGTAGTTAACTCTGCCCGATCGACTAGAAGTCTTTCTTCAAGATCAACCATCTATTGATCACCAACCAAAAGCCGATGTATCCAACTGAAATGAGGATGTCGGTTGGTTGAAGCGTGACATCAGTTTGCTGCAACAGAAACTTCGGGAATGGATTTCCAATCAGAATTTTAGTGGACGCATTTGGAAGGAGGTTTGCGAACCATTCCCATTCCAATCCGTAACGAAGAATTGCTTCTGGAATAGACTCTAACCATCCGTAGAATATCAAAATCACCACACCAATACCGGTTCTTCGAATGAGCAATGCAATGAACATCGCGAAGAGAAAATCATGCATTAAATGTAAAAAGTAAGCAGGTATAAACTGAATGTGTTTCAATACGATCCCCAGATCGGTTACGGGAGAATAGAGGTACCCGAAAACCAGACATAGAATGGTAGCAACGATGGTCACCGCCAGTGCCATGGATGCCATTACGATGAGTTTTCCTTTGAAAAACTCTTTCCTACTCAATCCGTCAATGACCTGTTGCCTAGCCGTTGTAAGGCTAAACTCTTGGGCAATATTGATCAGCACCAAACTTGACAGTAGCACAGTGAAAAACTGGAAAACGAACGTGAAGTTTTGCCAAATATCATTGAAGTCAAAAAGGACCGCAATTTGTTCCACTCCAAGGTTGGAAAGAAATGAATTTACCACCCAATCACTTAACAGAGAAGTGGTCACGGGAATAGCGATCATGATCACCAAAAAGATCATCATGAGTATCCAGAAGTACTTTGCCGGTAGTAGC
Source organism: Flavobacteriales bacterium (assembly GCA_029245065.1). GTDB lineage: Bacteria > Bacteroidota > Bacteroidia > Flavobacteriales_D > Sanyastnellaceae > JAQWQB01. The sequence goes on from JAQWQB010000130.1 coordinate 21,071, forward strand.
TTAAGCAGCTCTATTTTTAGTAGTCTCATCATTTGCTTAGGCTATCGTCGTTCTTTAATATCTCCAAGAATTTCTCCTCCAACGTCTGTCTTCTCGTAACAAGGTGATCGAGTACAAGCCCTTTGGAATGTGCAATTTCATTGAGTTTTTCAGCTGAAAACCCTTCAGAAAGATGCGCTCGGATGATTCCGTTGTATTGTTCTTCCAATACTTCCACGAAATCCAACTCCTTCGCTAATTCAATGGCTTTTCCATTGGCCGCACCAAACTCAATTTCTGCTTGAGCCGTATTCCCTGTTTCTGACACAGGACCTTGGTGAATAAGTCTTCCATTTCGAAGGACACAGAATTCATTGCACACTTTCTGAACCTCGTCCAATAAGTGACTGGCCAAGACAATGGTTTTACCGCTTTTTGCAATATCAAGGATGATACCGCGTATCTCTGCAATCCCCTGTGGATCTAAGCCATTTGTTGGTTCATCTAAGATCAACACCTTGGGGTCAGCAATCATAGCTGCTCCAATAGCAAGGCGTTGTTTCATTCCCAGAGAATACGTTTTGAATTTTGAATCTTTTCGAGCGTTCAAACCTACCAAAGAGAGCACTTCTTCAATTCGATCGTAGCTCACTTCTTTAATTTGCGCTGTAATTCTCAAATTTTGCGCCGCTGTGAATGCCGGATAAAAAATAGGCCTTTCGAGTATGGCTCCAATTTGCTTTCGTACTTGATGATTGGCCTCACCTCCAAACCAAGAGAAATCTCCTGAGGTGGGTGTGGTTACGCCCAATGCCATGCCCAATGTTGTTGACTTTCCGCTTCCATTGGGGCCCAAGATCCCAAACACACTGCCTTCCGGTATGGATAAATTCATATCCGTTACAGCCTTGATCTTACCGTAATGTTTGGTCAGATTGGACGTTTTTAAAACAATACTTGAACTCATAATCCAATCAAATTTCTGACCATGTCATTGCCCAACGACTTGGTTAATTTTTCCGTGTCTAAATTCTTCAACTCCATGAGCATTTCAGGAGTTGTTTCACCTTCAAAATCCACCACAATAAGTCCTTCAAATTCAGGAGAATCTTGTAGCAGCACGAAGGATGTAATTACTCCATCGCTTTCTAGAACAAGCAAGGCGCCTCTTAATCCGCCTTCCATTTCAATCCAAACTTCGTAACCATCACTTTTGAGCTTGGCTATCATTCTTCTGAAAAAGGCCGTTTCTTCTTCCTGACTTAACCCGGAACACTTACCGACCACCAATTGGTCTATTGAATTGGTGAAATTGTTGAGAACGGGATCGTTTCCAAGATTAAGTGCACGAATTACACTAGGATAAAGAAACCCTTTTGAAAGACCTCCAGGTACTTTAATGGCGTCAGGGTCTATCTCCCCGTTGGAACTGAAAGCTTCCCTACGTTTTTCGTAGTAGGCCTCCGATTCTTCATCGAAGTGGGCCAATTCAAGTTTCAATGCTTCACTTTGGGCTGAAAGTCCAACTGTTAGCAACAGTGTTAATCCTAGTATGAAATGCTTCATTATTCTTCTCCTATTTTCTCAAGGTGTTCAAATCCATCTACTTGAACTGCTCTACCAATTTTAGCAATTTGGTTTAGGTCAATATCACCTAAGATACTCATGATGAAAAGCTCACCACCTCCAGAACCAATCAGAACAAGTTCACGAACCAATCCTTTCTGTTCGCGGATAAAGAAGATGAGGTCTTCTTCGTTGTCTTCAACGCGCATTAGTTCTTCGAACTCGTTTCCGAGCATCTTGATTGAACTACGGTACATTGATTGCACATCTTCTGCTTCGCTTTTCACGAGCATGCGCATTCCTTCTAATTTCGAAACCGTTTCAAGGATTTCTTTTTCTTCATCGGTCTGCCCTTCAATGTGCGTCAGAAGCTGGAACATTTTTCCAGAAATGCTGATGCTGGTGAAGCTATCATCGTTCGCGTAAGCAGAGAAATACTTTTCTACGGCGTCTTGAGCGAAAGTAGTAACGCTAAAGAGCGCAATGGTTAGTGTAATTATATATTTCATTCGTTCCCGTATTGAATAGCCATTTTGGCTTGATTGAATTTGCTGATTTTTTGTGTTTTCACTTGGGCCTCATTGATTTCAACACCAATTTTCTTCAGTGCAACTTGTGTTTGTTCCCAAGCTTGTTCGATTTCTTCCTGTGAGTGCTCTTCTTGAGCAACTAGTTTGGCATCTTGTTGAAAGAACCAATACCCGCTGAGCAGCATAACTAGTATGGCCGCAGCAGCCAAAAACCACTTTGGAGTCATGGATCTTACTTTGCCCTTGCTCTGTTCATCGCCCATTGCTGTGAAGAGGGCATCATCAAATGAATTCCCTAATTCAGCAGGTTCTTTGAGCGATTCAAAGTAGGCGGCTACCCCTTCAAATTCTTCAGGAAGGTCTTCGCGTTGCAATGCTTCGCGAAGCTGGTCTTCTTCAGAGACAGATGTTTCTCCATCCCAGAACCGTTCGACCAAGGTTCTCAATTCTATTTCATTCCAAGCCATAGGCGTAGATTTTCTCAATGGTACTTTTCACCGCTTTTCGTGCACGGTGCAATGTGACCTTGACCAAATTCAAGTCAATGTTCATCTCATCTGCAATTTCTTGATAAGTCATTCCATCAAGATCACGCAAACGTATGACCTGTTGTTGAGTTTCCGGCAAACTGTTAATTACTTCTCTTAAGCGCGTTACCTTTTCTGTGTGTTCGGTTGCCCGATCAGGAGTAAAAGCATTGTCCTTAAGACTGTAATCATCTGAAATCTCGTCGTACCTGCGTCCTTTTCTTTTCAGGAGGTCCAAACAACGATTTCTCGCCATAGTCATTAACCAAGCTTCAGGTTTGCGAATGGCATCTGCCTTTCCTCTGTTTTCCCAAAATCGAAGCAGTACATCTTGCACTACATCACGCGCCTGAGCTTCACACTTCATATAGGAAATGCTCAATCTAAACACCTTGTTTTTCAAAGGAAGAATATGTTCGCTAAACTCTTCTCAGGTCATGGTCATAAAAATGACGATTCAATTTGACGAATGTTACGCCTGAGGTAAAATTCTTTTTATTTTTTCTTCTTTCCACCTGTTTTTGGACGAACGGAAACCTATCATGTGGGAAAGGTAAAAATCCAATACAAACAATATTAATCTGCTTGTTTCCAACCTTAGTGTCAAATTAACACCTGAATACCAAGTATTTACAACTTCGCCCAAGGTGATTTCTAACTTTGTGAATCCAATGATTTTTCGTACCTTTAGCTATTAGCGACACACAACCTTTGCTGAGAGAAAAACGAACATACCTAAGTCTCCTAGTGGTATTCATATTGAGTATCAATTCGTTGTGCGCACAAGTATCTCGTTCTGGAGAGCCTGTCTCGTGGAATTTACCTGAAGACCTAACAGAGAATTTGAACATCTTCTCGCTTGAAACAGTTGACTCCAACGTCTTATTGGCTGAAGATCTGGTTGAAACAGAAGACAAAGACATTCCACTGCGTTTTGCTCAAAAACAGGCGGTAAATTTTGACCTTTACAACTCTGGTCGATGGTCAAACCTTTCGAACGGAGACCGAATCTGGCTCTTAGGAATCCATTCTGATGGCGCAAAATCATTGAGCGTTACATTCGAAGATTTTTACCTTCCAAAAGGGGCGGCGCTGTACCTCTACACACCAGATCGATCAGAAATTATTGGTGCGCTCACTAATGACAACAACAAATCATCAGGGGTGCTTACAACGGCCGCATTGAGTGGCGAGGATCTGTTGATTGAATACTACGAACCTTACGCTGTTCGCCAAGAAGGAGAAATTACCATTCGAACAATTTCACATTCGTACCGTGCCGTCAATGCACAAGCAACAGATTTCTTGAATTCAACTGAATGTATGTTGAACACCATCTGCCTTCAAGAAGAAGGACAACGAGAAGTATCTTCCTCTACGGTGCTATTAACTGTAGATGATGGCTCAAGATGGTGCACAGGAACATTGGTGAACAATGCGAACTTTGATGGTAAACCATACCTCATCACTTCTACACACAACCTAGTGGGTGATCCTGATAGCTGGTTATTCACGTTTAAGCATTCCAGTGCCAACTGTTCGCCTTCGGTACAAAGCAGAGCTTCCTATTCTTTGAGTGGAGCCACTCTTCTTGAGGTGTCTGATGAAAATGGCCTGGCATTATTGGAACTAAGCACTCGACCACTTCCTAACTGGGATGTGTTCTATGCTGGTTGGGACGTTTCAGGAGCAACACCTCAGCAAGTTTATACTGTTCACCATCCGAAAGGGAACATCAAAAAATTCACTTCGCATGATAGTGCTCCTACCCAAGACATGTGGGCAGCAATGGATGTTTGGTCTGTAGAAAACTGGAGTTCAGGTAGCACCACTGCGGGTTCCACCGGTGCTGGGTTCTTCAATCAAAACAACAGGCTCATTGGTACTCTTCTTGGAGGAGATTCTGAATGTGGTGTTGGAGGTACTGACCATTTTTCACTCATGTCTGAAGCATGGACGTCTTTTGAAAAGTACTTGAACCCCTTCAACGAAAATATTTCAATTCTTGACGGAACCTACTTTCAATTTGGCGAAGTAAATACAAAGGTATTTGAAGACAATATTGCCATTTTTCCGAATCCGGCCGTGAACTCATTCAACATTGTAAATGGCAATGGTGAGGCGATAGAACAAATCAACGTCTTTGATTTAGCTGGAAGAATAGTATTTACTCACACTTACAACGGACAGCCTATCAACATTGAAATGCTTCCGGTTGGGAATTACATCATTCAAATCCAACTTGAAACGCAGAGCATTCAAACAAACTTGGTTAAGCTTAATTAATGCTTAGTCCTTTTGAAAAGGAACTACCCCGCTTGACTTATCTGCCAAATCCCCTTTTTCGAGAATTGCCAACGTTGCACCAACAGTGCATGTCACTGGCGCAAAAATAGTTCCGATATACGTACCTAAAATTGGTATGGCTAACCAAAGGGAAAAGATTGCGCCATTTGATATGGCTAGCCCTTTATTCTTTCGAATGTACCTAACGCTTTCTCCCATCGATAGACGGTAGCGCTCGTTGGTATAGTCCATCGTAGAAAACCCGTAGTAATAAGCGCCCACAATGAATAGAATAACCGTAACAACGGGCGTCGTGATTACACTTAAAAAAGGCAAGAATATGGTGATGGCAAGGTTCAAGGCAAGCAAGGCAATGGTGATTCCCATCTCCAACACCAAGTTTCGCAAAGCAATCAAGACTCCTCTCCAAACATCTTTGAAGAGCTGAGCCCACTCGAATGGATAAGTTTTACCAGTTAGTTTTTCATCAGTCCTTTCAGAGATAATGGACATCACTGGAGACATCACGATGAGGACGAGGTATTTATTCAGTTTATGAAAAATGAATATCAAGCTAACCCAGACGATGAAGTTGATCGCGTATCCACTCATGTCCTTCAAAAAGTTGAGGGTTTGGTCCCACCAACCGTCACCAGGCACGGCCTCTGTAGCGATCAAACCGTTCACCCATTCTGTTATGACATCATTGAGCGCGCTAATTCCTGTGGCCGCACCAACGCTGAACAAGATCACAAATACCAATGGATAGAGGTAGAAGTGCATCATATTGTTCTTGACAATAAATCCAAAACTCTTGAAATAGGTTCGTAAACCTAGTTTTACATTCTTCCAAAAAGTATCCATGACGTGCTAATTGTTAATCGCAAGATGAGAAAATCTAGGTAATCGAATAGAAAAGAAAGTGAAAACGGAAAATTAACGTGGGTGAAAGGTCAGTTCGAATAGTCATGCTCCAGTCGATCGTCTTCCTCCCGCCAAATCTGAAAAAACCAATAAATCAAATTGCCTAAATGACTGGTCGTTATCAGAACGAAAATCCAGATCAAACGTTGATTCTTATCGAGGCGCTTGTTATTCAACACATCAACAATGTAGAAGATAAACAAACCTATGCTTAGCAAAACGAATAGCAGTAACGTTACAGCACTTAGTCCCATTGATAGCAGAAATACAGACGGGCTAGCATCTTCGGTTGGGGCCTGAGACGAAATATTGATAACGCCTTGAAAGAATGACAATACATACAGCACCAAAAGTACGTATGGCAAAAGGGTGATTATCCCTAGAAATATTTTTGCGGTTCTTGTCATTCCTT
>JAQWQB010000041.1 GCA_029245065.1 Flavobacteriales bacterium
GAGCGAAGAAGCACTTCACGCCATGCCAGAAGAGATGAGTTTTACAGACGCCGCTACCATTCCGCATGCCGGACTGCTGGCGTTGCAAGGCTTCCAAATGGCCGGTCTTGGCGAGTCAAAGAAGGTGCTAATCAATGGCGCAGGCGGAGGAGTGGGTGCTTTTGCAATACAGCTGGCGAAGCAGGCGAACGCCCATGTTACAGGGGTCGATTCTTCCGAGAAACTGGCTTCTTTAAAAGCCCTGGGATGCGATGAAGGCATTGATTACACGAAGCAAGACTTCACACGATCTGGGGAGAAGTATGACGTTATTCTCGACTGCAAAACGAAGCGCCCTCCACGTGCTTTCGCACGCAGCTTAAACAAAGGAGGCGCCTACATAACCGTTGGTGGTGATCTTGCCCGGTTGCTTCAGGTTGCTGTGGGAGGAAAGATATGGTCTCTCTTTTCTTCGAAGAAACTGAACGTCTTGGCGCTAAAACCAAACAAGGAACTTGATCGGCTAAGTGGTATGTACAAGGACGGTTTGCTTCAGTGCTTGGTAGACGGTCCATATCCCATGAAAGATGCCGCTAAGTTTATCACGTTTTTTGGTGAAGCCAAGCACCAAGGGAAAGTGGTTTTAGTGCCTGATTTTGAATAACAAAGGGCGTTTCTTTACCCATTTCAGAGATGCGATCAAGCAATTTTGTGCAAATATTAACGATGCTTATTAAATAGATTAACTAATTTAATGGGCTCAAATGGCGCAACCGTTTTCCACATATCAACTCATGCGAGTTTTTGCCCAGCTTGGTGCAATGGCATTGTTGGTTCTTATGACCTTCATTTCAGTTGAGAAGGGACTTTGCGATTGGGACAACATGGAACAAGAACAGCTTGAACTATCTGAAAAAGCAGATTCCGATTCGGAAAAGGAAGATAGTTCTGAAGAAGATTCTGATGACTTTTTGCATCCCGAAGATGAATTCTACATCCATTTGAACAGGTTTGCTTCAACTACTTTTCTAGAAACATTCGGCCAACTACATTTTCGAGCCGATGTCTTCACACCACCTCCAGAAGCTTAATTGATTTTCACCTTGCATTCGCGTTAATTCAATTAAGTACAAATGGAAATGAACTTCTCACCATTTCCCTTCCATAGCTTAACCTGTGGATAAACCTTTTCATATGACACCTCAAAAAAAAGATGGGTTCTTTTCGAACCTAAAGTTTGATACAGCCTCAGGACTCGTTGTGTTCTTCGTAGCACTGCCCCTTTGTTTAGGGATTTCTCTTGCATCTACTTCGTACAGCGGGATTGATGGTATTGAAGATTTTGCAGGAATTGTAATTCCAGGGTTAATCGCCGGTATTGTCGGTGGTATTATCGTAGGTACATTTAGTGGCTCCAAATATGGGGTGAGTGGACCTGCTGCCGGACTAATTACCATTATCACAGCGGCCATCATTGAGTTTGGTGGATTCCATGCTGGTGGATTTGAAAAGTTCGCATTGGCCGTTGCACTCGGTGGTGTAATTCAGTTCTTATTTGGGCTCATAAAGGCAGGATTCGTTGCCTACTACATACCGTTTTCGGTGATAAAAGGAATGCTGGCTGGTATTGGAATTACCATCTTCCTTAAGGAGTTACCACACTTTTTTGGATACGATAAGGACCCGGAAGGTGATTTAGCATTTGCCCAAGTGGATGGACATAACACATTCTCTGAACTCGGCTATATGGTGGATAACATTCACGTAGGAGCAACGATCGTAGCTATTGTGTCCATCATCATTTTGATTGTCTGGGGTATGAAATTTATCAAGAGCAATAAAGTTTTGGGGATGATTCCGGGACCTTTATTGGCCATTTTGGTTTCTGTTGGATTGGCAGCTTTACTGGTAGGTCCAGATTTGTTAATTGGAGGAGAACACCTTGTTCAAGTTCCAACTCCGAAGAGTTTTGTTGAGTTCAAAGGGATGTTGCACTTCCCAAATTTCGGGGCTATTTCAGATCCGGCAGTTTGGAGAGTTGCTGTGGTTATCGCATTGGTAGCTTCTATTGAGTCACTCCTTTGTGTAGAAGCAACGGATAAAATGGATCCAGACAAGGGAAGAACACCAATGAACAGAGAGTTAAGAGCTCAAGGAATTGGTAACGTTATTTCTGGATTATTAGGAGGACTGCCAATCACACAGGTAATCGTTCGTTCGACTGCCAACTTGAATGCCGGGGCGAAAACCAAATGGTCAGCTGTTATTCACGGTGTGTTTTTGTTGGTATTCATTGTTGCCATTCCAGGCGTGTTGAATATGATTCCGAGGGCTACCTTGGCAGCCATTCTATTGCTGATTGGTTGGAAATTGGCAAGCCCGCAATCAATCAAGCAAATGGTGAAAGCAGGATGGACTCAATTTGTTCCATTCTTTGTTGTGATTGTAGTGATGTTGTTAACAGACCTATTGAAAGGGGTGGGAGCAGGACTCTTAGTCTCAGGAATAATTTTGTTGATTCAAAACATGAAAATCTCATCCTTCGTGAAGAAAAAAGGTGAAGGTGATTATGCGACTACAAGTATCACTAAGTCCTTCGATGGAGAAGGTTCGAAGCATGATGAGAACACGATCTACTTGGTGTTGTCTGCGCATGCGAACTTCTTAAACAAAGCGAACATCATGAAAACCCTGGATGAGATCGAGGACGGTAAAGATGTGGTCATAGACCTGTCTAGGTCAGTAGATATTGATTATGATGTTGCAGAAGCAATTAGAGATTTCAAAATTTCAGCAGACGATAGAGAGATTACGCTTGAGATTATGAGTGAAGAAAAACTAGGAGGCGCCTCTTTAGGTCATTGATGATGATATAACACTTCGCCTCGTGCCTTCAGTGCAGAAGGCAGGTTAGTAACGAATAAAGACCCCGTGCCCAACCATTGAGGCATGGGGTTTTCTTTGTCGTGGTATCAGATTTAGACGGCAAAAAGGCCATTCTTCGAAACAGTATGAAAAGAGAGAGCGAAAATGGAAGACGGTTTAGGAGCTTCGAACTTCAGAAAGTAATACGTTACCAGCTTCAAGATTTGTTTTCGAAAACTGTCCTGTGCATCTTCGCATTAAACAACAGAACAATGAGATTATATCTATTGGCAACCGTATTATGCTTCGCTACGTTAAGCAGTTTTGCGCAAGAGAAGGAGATTCACAAGTGCTTTGAAGAGTACAAATCTGCCATACTGAAAGAGAAGGGGAACGAGGCTGTAGGGAAGGTCAGTAAATCTACCATTGCATATTATGAAAAAAGCAGGGTGGAGGCGTTAGAGGCTGATAGTGCAACAGTCGCCAACCTCACGGTCATAGACAAAATCATGGTGCTCACCTTACGTTCAAAGATGTCTGCAAACGAACTCTCAAACATGAACGGAACATCACTATTTGAATACAGTGTGGACCAAGGAATGGTTGGCAAGAACAGTGTTGCGAACGGTTCCATAGGAGAGATTAAAATGAAGGGCGAAAATGCCGAAGGATACATCGCCATCAATGGTGAAGTTTCACCTATTTTCTTTCTTTTTTCTCAGGAGAATGGTGAGTGGAAGATTGACTTGACTTCCGTTTTTGATGTTTCGAATGAAGGAATGAAGCAAATGATTGATGCCACGGGTTATGCTGAGAATGACTACGTGATCATGGTGCTTCAAATGGCAACCGGAGCCGAGTTGTCTAGCTCAATTTGGCAGCCGTTGAAATAAGAAATTCTTTAAAAAAGACGAAGCCCTGAAACGCCGTTGCGCTCAGGGCTTCTTTGATTTGGTATTGTACCTCCTTATTTAGGAAGTACAACTGAATCGATGACGTGAATCACGCCATTCGAAGCACCGATGTCTGTTTTTGTTACAGCACATACGTTTCCGCTCTCGTCTGTTAAGAGCACCGTTCCATTTTTTAGCGTAGCGACCAACGTGTCCCCGCTTACCGTTTCAATTTTGAATGATCCACCTGAGTTTTGAATGGCGCCTACAACATCTTGTGCGTTGAATTTTCCAGCAACCACGTGGTAGGTCAAAATCTTAGTAAGTTGTTGACGGTTTTCTGGCTGAAGCAAACTTTCTACCGTTCCATCAGGAAGTTTATTGAATGCGGCATTCACAGGAGCAAACACTGTGAAAGGCCCGTCAGCGTGGAGCGTTTCAACTAATCCAGCTGTTTTTAGAGCTACAACAAGGGTCGAAAAATCGTCATTACCGGCAGCGATGTCAACAATATCCTTGCTATGGGTGTTATAAGATGTGTGATGTGCATTATGTTTGTTATTACTACTGCATTGTGCTGAAGCTGTAAGGGTTAAACAAAAAGCAACTGCTAGGGTGAGAACTAATTTGGTTTTCATAATGTGCTTTTTAGAATTGATTCGAACTACTTACGCCTCAGATGAAGGATTTAGATCACGGTGAATTGTTAACGCGTGTTAAAATAATTTTGAAGCTTACTCTCAGGGATTGAACCCGATTGAACAACATATCACCCAACTATTGCGAACAGACAGAAGAGCTGCTGTTTCGGAAGTGTATGATCATTATGCAGACACATTGTATGGTGTGTTGTGCAGTATGCTGAAAGACAGTGACGTAGCGAGAGATGTTTTGCAAGAGACCATGATTAAGGTTTGGAAAAATGGCGGTTCATTTGATCCAACCAAAGCAAGACTGTTCACGTGGCTACTGAGAATTGCTAGAAATACAGCCATTGATAAGATGCGGTCTGAAGGACGACAGAAAGAGGCCGTGATCCAAAATGAGCTGACAGACGTAGATAAAATACAAAAGGCTTTGAACCCAGATCACCTAGATGTGGAGGAAAGCCTCAATAAATTAGAAAGTAAGTACGCTCAGGTCATACATGCCCTTTTCTTCATCGGATTAACGCAAGAAGAGGCAAGTAAGGCACTTGATATCCCAATTGGAACGGTGAAATCAAGACTGAGAATAGGCTTAAGAGAATTAAAATCGATTTACCAAGATCCGTTGGTGCTGTTATTGCTAATGGATGTTTTGAATCAATGAGAAAAGAAGAAATCATAGCATTTTTAGAGTCAGGAGCACTTGAAAGCTACCTCCTTGGCACTTGCACTTCGCAAGAGTCAAGCGAGATTGAACAGCTTATTCAGGACCAACCTGAGGTGCGTGAAATGTATGATGAGTTGCAATCGGAAATTGAAGCGTTTGCCAATCAATTCAAGCAAGGAGCCCCAGTCAATTGCAAAGACGATATACTTGGGCAAATTGATCAATTCATTGTGGATTCGCGCGAGCATTCCTCTCCTGAACCCATGCCGGCTATGCAGCCAAAGCAGAACCCGAGATTTGGGTTCTCACGGATTGCGGCGGCAGCGGCCATTGTTATTTTAGGTGGCTATGCCGTTTATACCACAATGCAGTTCAATAAACTCGCAGATCAAAATACACTGTTGTATGAGCAGCAACAAGAGCTACAAGATGAGCTCAAGCAGTTGGACGCGGTGAATGCAGAGAGCAAGAACTTAACAGCGCTGGTTGTAACACCGTCTACTCAAAAAGTTGTTTTGACCCAGCCAATTGGCGAAGATGAGCTCGTAGTACAAGCGTTCTGGAACAACGATGAGCAAGTGGCTCTGCTGCATGCAAGTAATTTGCCTACACTTCCAGAAACGCAATGTTACCAGCTTTGGGCTGATGTTGACGGAGAAATGATAAGTGTAGCTGTCCTTGCCGAGTCTGACGTTCCTGTAGAAGCAAATTTCCTTGCGAATGCCACAAGCCTCTACATCACCGTTGAACCAGCTGGTGGAAATGACCATGCAACCGTTGCAAACCTGGTTGTCTCTGCTGGACTGAAGAGTTAATCAGCAACCACAAACCGGGTATTGACAATAAACCCTTCTTTTTCAACCCGTAATATATACAGCCCTGGAGGGAGTGCATCCAATTGAATATGGTTGTTAGCAGATTCGCCCCATTGAACAGATTTACCAGTGTTGTCGTGGATTTCAAAATTGAAATCATTGTCCAATAAACCAAAGCTTAAGATGTCAAAGGAGCTACCAGAAACAGTAGGATTCGGGTAGACCAAGAGCTTCAAATCGGCTAATTTTTCAATGTCTTCTATCATGTTAAAGTGCCTACTCAACAAGAATAGGCGAATGCTCTCCACGTTGCTTTCCCATGCCTCCCTGCTTTGAGGAAAGCCCCACCTCGCAATTTGGTAGTCCACAAGGGGTGAAATGGTCAAGATGTTCTCATCCAATTTTTGCAGCAGTGTTTCTACTGAAAATTCGTTGACCATTAAGGTTATGATGCGCTGAAAAAAAGCTGCCCGAAAAGATTCTCGTTGCATGAGCTTGCTAAAAATGATGCTGTAAGGCTCGTCGGCAACTTGAGGGTAGAAGCGTTCTATACTTTCTTGGTCAAACTCATTAAAACAAGCATCGCAGTCGAAGAACAAGTACCGCATGGGTACATTTTCTTCTTCGCTGTACCACATCTTCATGTTTTTCTGTGGCCAATCCCAATTCGCAAAGAACAATTGCGCTGCGAAATAGTCCATTAAATAAGTGAAATCTACCCGTTCGCGCATCCAAGCGTAGTTTTCAGCAACAGTCAAATCATTGTTGGTAGCAAATTGAATGAGTTCATCGTAGTACCCCGTTTCAACATCTTCCTCAACCACTACATCATTGTCATTCACATCGAAATGACTTTCTGGATAGTATTCATCCAAACTCTCTTGAAGGGAATAGATGCCCCAAAATTCTCCATTCAAGAACAAAGCAGTGGTTTTAGAATCAGGAGCATCAATAGACAAATCTTCCACGAGATTCATAGCCAGGTGATCGGTCATCATGCTCGATACAAAGTCGGTATGAGGTGTTCTTAGATTGATTCGCTTGAGTTTTTCGACCCCAGAATGAGGGAAGAAGACGTTGGTCATCCAAGTGTCTTCGTCATAATCATCGCGTGCATATACCTTGAATGATTTTTGGGGAGAGTACCTCGAAGAGTTCCCTCGAATGCGAATGCCAACATTTTGCTCCAGTTGAAGATTCAAGCCTTCATCGAAATAGGTGATAGTTACTGGTCGTTCCCATAGCCTTCCCTTGTACGCGAAGTTTTCTCCCGTTATGCCGTATGCATATATCCCGTTTTCGGCGAAAAGGTGATCGTCTGTAGTAGAAATGGAAACAATGGGAATGGCTAGATTTCCCAATGGTTTATCTCCTATAAAGTAGGTGTGTCGTTCAAGAGTTGATACGGGGCAGCCGCCATAGAATGTCTGATAGGTCAATGTGTGTGCTGCATCTTGAATTCCGCTAGGCTCTAAGTATTGACCTGAAGCGGGAATGTAAGAAAGATCGGTTTGGTTGATGTTGGAACTGTTCAAAACGAGCCCTTCTTCCGGCCATGCCATGGAATTGGCAGAGATGCTTTCCCCTCCTAATTCATACCGTAAAGTAGCTTCAGGTGCAACCGAAGAAGTTGAGGTGACTGTAGCGGTTTCATAGAATCCAGACGGGTGACTCACTGTGGGCGTTTGTTGGCTAAATGCGGTCCAGTTGGAGTTGTTCTCCTCACCGGGAGTCGGAGTGGGAAAATGAACCTGTGAGGGGAATCCAACTGATAGGCCAAAACTAGTTCCAGTCGGAAGACACATCCATTTCAATGTACTGATGAGGTTCCCTTCGGAATCAAGTAATGCTACGTTGCTGGTAACGGGAGTTGGAAAAGCAGGGATTTCTCTATTTACATTCACATTGTTCTCCTGGAAATGCACAGTCTCGTAGCCATGTTCAGGGATGATAAGTGAGGAAATCGCAATTTCAACCCCTTCTTCAATGAAACGAATTTTCCAGTCTACAATCTCAATTGGTACTGATGTTGGGTTGTGAAGCTCAGCCCAAGATACAGGCGCTTGATCTGTTTCAGCGCCATATTCACTGAGCAATACGAATTGGGACCAACTTGGTAGCGTTAGTAACAAGAAAAACCCAACAAGTAAAGGCAGTTTCATTTATTGAATAGTAAGCCAAGATGAACCATGAATGCGACTTGATCCTGAACGATGGAATAGGAGTTTCCAATCTCGGATTCATAGGTCAGCGTTGAATTGTGGGTGGTTGCTGAAATCGATGGTTGAAGGGTTAAGCACTCTGAAATGGTGTAGGACCACTTCGCTCCCAAGGTCACAAATAAGCTCCCTTCTAAATCATATCGCCAATTGAGGTCTTCAATTTTTGACCTGCCAAATGCATAGCCTGTTTCAAGAAGAAAACCGGCTGCACTTTCTTTTTTGGATTTCAAATTGAAGGTAAGGCCAACAGGGTAGAATGTGGTTTCCCCATATTTATCCAATCCTACCAAAACACCAACACTTGACGCATTGCGCAAGTCGGTTTGGAGAATTCCTTTGAATGAAGCACCAGAGGCGTAATTAAATTGATGTGGAGAAACGTTTGCTCCGAATAAATAGCCTGCAGCAAATGCGGGTTGAAACTTTTGCTTTTGGGTTGTCTGAGCGGCTAGGGAAAAACTCATGGCAAGCAGAAAAACCGAAAGTCCCGCTCGAAAGATTTTCAATCGTATCATAGTAAGCGGATTTGGTTCTACAAAGATACGGACCCTCGTTTCCTAAATCCCTTAACAAATGCTAAGAAAGGCAAAATCGACTCTGAATGGCAATTATTTGAGCTGAAGTGGCAAACGGTAAACTTGCTTCTTGTTTTTTCAATCGTGATGAACTACTCAACGGCCTCTTTCGGAGCTAGCTTTTTCATGTCGAAATGCTTCCTAAAAAACTCATCGCACCACAAGCAAACATTCTGAAGTTCGTTGGTTGTATTTTGAGCGTACTCAGCACTAATTCCAATGCTTTCTCCCATTCGAATGGGGTCTCCTTCGTTGATTTTCTGGAAAATTGGAGAATCAACAACGCGGTCCATCACGTCTGTTACTTTCTCTGTTCGGGCATCTCCTATTGCGCGAACAGTGCCTGGGCAGCACGGATTAATGGCCCACAGTTGAATGGAAATCTCCTGGGGAATGCCTTCGGCTCCAGTTAGAAACCCCACACCCCCTGAGAGCACGTTGCAAAAGTTATGAGATGGATCTTTTTTCCAGATGTTCTTCTGCATGGCACGACCTCTGGCCCAATTGCCGCCTAACCACATGTCTTCTGTAGCTCCCCAATAACCCCAACTTAGTTTTTTGGTGGTGAGGTAATTGTCTGACTCAATCAAAGGGTCCTTGTCTTCGCCGTCTACCCCTCTTGAATCAAACAACTCAGCCAGCTCCATCAGCCTATTTCCAGCGTTTTTATGGTAACGATCAATACTTGCTATGTCAAATCGGGTTACGCCTTTTTCAATGAGGGTATCCAAGCGTTCTGGTGTCAGCAAATCACCGTTCGTTTGAACCATTACTTGTGTCTTTTGACCGTACTTCTCTTGAATTCGATCTAAAATAGCATGCAAGAGTTTTCGATCTGCAAGCGGTTCTCCACCAGAAAGTATGATCCGACCAACACTTGGGGGCATGTTATCAATGATCTGCATGCACTCGTCATGTGAAATCCTACTTCCATGCGGGCCAGAGAGGTTGTAGCAATGATCGCATTGATCATTACACAATTGCGTAAACACCCAATAGATGGATTGAATATGGTCGAATTGGCTCATTGAGCATCGTTTTTCAAGTTATTCCAAAAATTAATTTCCTCTTTTACACCAGAGGTCGGGTCTTCAGCAAACGCTTCTAAGCTTGAGAATAAGGTGAGTTGGCCTTGTTCCATTCGTGCGAATTGATCTCCCGTCACCAATGCCTCTTTCAAGTCATGTGTTATAAAAAGAGCTGTCATTTTATACATCTTCGCTAGCTCCAAGTAGAATGCTTGCATTTCGCTTCTTGTCCCCGCATCTAAGCTTCCAAATGGCTCATCAAGGAGCACCACTTTTGGGGTAATAACAAGCGCTCGTCCAAAAGCAACGCGCTGTTTCTGACCGCCGCTAAGTTCATTTGGCTTTTTCGTTCTATGTTCCCAAAGACCCAATGATTGGAGCATTTCAGTCACTTTCTTTTCAATACTCGAAGCATCTTCTTTGCGCACTTTCAACCCAAAAGCTACATTGTCAAACGCAGACATATGAGGGAAAAGAGATGGTTCTTGACTTAAGTACACGATGCCGCGTTTCTCTGGCTCAACGTTCGTTAAGTCTTGCCCATTAAAAAGTACGGAACCGGTTTCCATCGGAATGAGGCCGGCGATGCTTTTCAAAAGTGTTGTTTTACCGCAACCAGAAGCTCCTAGAACGCTCAACGTCTGCCCTTCTGCACAACAAAGATCAATCCCTTTCAAGACAAAAGCATCACCAAATTGTTTCGATATGTTTTTAATTTCAAGCATGAGCAATTCGCACTTTTCTGATCACAAGAATAGCAATGAATGGGGGTAAAATAAGCAACAAAGACGCAAGTGCCGCCACCGTGGTGTTTCCTTCTTGCGTATACTTAAAAACTTCAACGGTAAGTGTTTTTAGTTGTCCAACTCCAATGTACTGCGTCATTCCATATTCGAACCAACTGAACAAGAAGAGCTGGATAACGGCAATGGTGAAAAGGCTTTTGGCCGCTGGAAAATGAACGCGTAGAAGCCTGGTAAAAGGGGTTGCACCTAGTGTTTTAGCGGCCGTATCCATGGTCAGTTGCTCTTCGTTCCAATACGTGCTGAACAACAGAAAAGTATACGGAACACCAATAAAAAGCTGCGCAATGATTACACCAACAGTTGATGCCGAGAGGTGCAATAGGATGAAGAAGTACTGAAAGTTGGCGGCCAGAATTACTGGAGCAGTGCAAAATGGAATAAGGCAAAGCCATAAAAGCCAATTGCGCGCCTTCCCCGTCAACAGGTAAGATGTGAAAAAGCCAATGGAGGCACTTAACAAAGAGACCAGCACGGCAAGCACTGTGGAAATCAGAAACGGTTTAATCCCAAGGGAACTTGACCCAAGAAACTCCATCCAACGATCGCTATCGAAAGAAGGGAGAATAGATGGATAGACCCACGAGCCGCTGAAGGCTAAAAGTGTAATCAGGAGGATGGGTGCTAGAAAAAACAGCATGAGCATCCAAGGTGTGTATTTACGCATCATACCTCCTTGAAATTAGTTTAACCAACAAAAAGGAGAGCGCCATAATGAACACGGCGTAGAACGCAGACATGGCATAGCCTTCAGGAATGGTAGCGAGGCTGTACCCCCTCATTTTATCAATAATGACGAGTGCTACAGGCCTGATTTTTTGCCCGCCAAGTAGCAGGGGTATTTCGTAAGTTCCCAGAACGAAAATGAACCAAATAATAAGAAGAGGTGCATTCTTCCGAATGACAATAGGCCGAATCACTTTACGCAAAATATAGGCCGAAGAAGCGCCAAGTGAAGAGGCGGTTTCTCTTAATCGATGAACTTCTTGCGTTTTAGCAGAAGATAGAAAGAGAATTAGGAAGAACGGAAAGGCCAGCATAACGTGCGTTAACCAAACGCCAATTCCTAGTTCATCATTGATCAAAATGGGGAATGAAGAGGCGTCGGGAATCATACCCAACTTCACTGCAATTCGCGATAGCAAACCGGTATTTGCAAGGGCCGAAAAAGTAAAAAATGCCGCAACAATTGGAGGGATACCGAGCGGAACGAAATAGAACCAAGGAAGTGTATTTCCGGGCATTCGTTTGAGCAAAGGAGAGAGTAAACCAAGTGCAATCAGAGCTGCCCCTGCTATGGCTGAGGCGGCAAGGAGAATGGTGTAGCCAATTGATTTCATCAGCCTTCCTTCTGAAAACATAACTTCCCAATGGGAAAGAGTGAAAGAAGGAGCGCCATTGCCCAGCCCAATCAAACCAAAGCTAACCCCCAAGGCGTAACTCAGTCCTAAAAACGACGGAATCACCACGAAAAGTATGAACAAGGCTTTGGCTAGTGTTCTGGTCATTTTTCAATCACATATTTTCGGAAGTCAGCGTTTAAACGAATCATGTACTCGGGGTCTGGCTCTTTCAAGGCAAATGGTTCAATACTTGCTCTGGTAGGGGCAAATTCCCGATTGTTCAATCGCTTAATTTCTTCTTGATACTGCGCTGGTAAACGAGTTAATTCCAATACCGTTCCATCACCCCACACAGCTGGGTCAGCTTTCCTCAATTGCGCTTCTGGTGAAATAAGAAAGTTGATGAGCACTTGGGCTCCAGCTTTGTGTTTCGCCTTTTTGACAACACCTAAATAATGAGAGTTTTGAATGGTACCACCTTCAAGCACATAAGCCCTTGAGCTAGATGGCAGAACTCCTTGAAGTACTTTGTTTTCAACTTCTCCGTCGTTGTTGCTCATGGTGAACCACAATTCCCCATTACTGAAGAGTTGGTGCATGGGCGCCACCGAAGATGGAAATGTTTTCCCTTCCCTCCAGAAGTAGGGCTTGATTCTGTTTAAGTATTCCCAAAGGTGGCTGGAGAGTTCGTTGTATTTGGCTTCATCAAATGGCCCGTCCAGTGCTGTTTTGCTTCCCGCCATGTTAATGAGCATAGACTTCAGCAAGGTCATTCCCGTGAAATCAGAGCTGAAGGTAAACTTGCCTGGATGTTGTTTCACCCAATCTTCCAATTCATCCAGCGTTTTTGGAGGTGAGGTCACGTGTTCTGAGTTGTAAATGAGGCAGTATTGCACATTTCCCCACGGACACTCATAACCATCCGTTGGCTGCTGGAAATCTTGTGAAATAAATGGGCTGTCCCAATTGATGAAGTCGCTGTTCGGCAAATCGTCGGTGAATGGTCCGTACAAAGCGTCAATCTGTCTTAATTGAAAGAAGGTTTCGCCATTTATCCAGACAAGGTCTACAGCGCTTTCCGCCACTCGTGCCTGTTGCTCAGACATCAAGGTGCTCACGATCTGCGTGCCCTGTCCGCTCGAAATCTCAATGGAAACACCAAATTGATTTTGGACAGTTGGAATGACGTAATCTTCCATGTAGGCATTGATGAACGGATCACCTTGCCACATCATCATTTGCACGGTGGTTCCCTTTGCCTGCTGAAGCGTTTGCTCCCATGTTTGAGGCCCTGAATCTACCAGTGTATTTTCCTCTTCATTTGAAGAAGAACTGCCGCACCCCCAAAGAATGAGGATGCAGCAGGTCAAAAAGGTCGTTGTTAGTTGTCGCATGTGTTAGAAGCTATAGCGCAATCCAAATTGGAATTGGCGCGGAGGAGCAGCATTTCGTCTCACCAATAAACCGGAGTCTGCTGGACCTACTTGAATTTGGTTACTCTGACTAGCATTGTTACTGTATCCGCTTAAATTTTCTGCATTCATGAGATTGAAAACGCTTGCGGTAATTTGCAGTTCACCTTTGTTCTCGAATGGGATGCTATACTGCAAGTTCAAGTCGAACGTAGTAGCCCAAGGAAGACGATCACTATTTCTGTCTTCACCAGGAGAACGGTCGCTATTTCCTACGTAAGCATCTCCAAAAGCACGTCCATCGCCATTCAAATCGGTAGTTCCATAGAGCAATGCATCTGGAATTCTGTTAATAGGCTGTCCGCTCTGAAGCAATGTTGCCAATGTAGCAGAGAAGTTCTTGAATGGGTAATACGTGACGAAACTATTGATTACATGCGTTCTGTCATTAATTGAGGGTCCCCATTCCGCTTCAAAATCATTCGAATCCATGGCTCTGAAGTTGATGTCTTCTGTGTTGTTTTCTAACAGTGAAAGGGTATAAACCAAGCGAAACGCATAGTTGTCGTTTCCACGGTCTTTGTTCAAGGTGAAACTAGCTCCGTAGTACTTAGAACGCCCAGCTGCTTCTGTCATAATGACGTTTCGAGCTACACCCCTCAACGTGTCACCATTGGCCGCCAACGCGTACGTTCCATTTTCATCGTTGTAAATTGGAACAGGACGGGTAAGGTCTGCTTCATCACCCGGACGAACAACCACATTGTCTGGGTCAATCTCGTATGCTTCAGGGGCATTCAAGTTGCGTACACGGAACAGGTTGTGGCTTTGGTTATGCACCAAGTCAACATAAAAGAGGGTGTTTTTCTTCACCTGGTATTGGTAACCAAGGGTAAACTGGTGCGAATAAGGATTGTCATACCCATCTGGATTCAACACGCGCAACTCGTTTTGGAAAATCGTTTCACTTTGGTCTTGCAGTGCGTCTGCTTGTGGTCCATCCAAGTAGTTAACATCGCTGAAAGTTCCTCCAATATTTCCTGGGTTTGTTACGGCTGAAATATCTGTGTCTTCAGGAAGAATTCCCAAATTCACCAGCTCTTGGATTTGACGTTGGTAGTCTGCAGAATTGCTGTTGAACTGCAAAGCATCGCTGTGCAAAGCATAAAGAACTTTTTCGTAGAACAGACCGTATCCACCGCGGATAGCGCTACGTGGACTCAACTTGTAGTTGAAACTTAATCGTGGCGCAATGTTGTTGAAATCGCCGTCTGAGCTTCCACCTTTCGATAAATCATCATAGTCATAACGAAGACCAACGTTCACCTTCAGGCGTTCATTGAGGTCAATCTGATCTTCAACGTAGAGGCTGTAGATGTTCTGTTTTGCTTCAAAAGCAGATTGACGAAGTTCGACGCCATAAAACAATACTTCTGCATCGCTTGGAATGTCATTTATGCCTAGATCAGCTCCTAAATTAGCATCGCTCAACGTTGTCAACTGGTCTTGCGTCAATTTCACGGTGTAGCTTCCATTCGGGTTTCCTCCGCCAAAAAGAGCGAACGAAGACAACTTCGCCTGTGCGCCCACTTTGATGGTGTGGTCTCCTGAGTAGAAGGTAAATTTTTGATGGATGTGGTGCGTGTTTTCGGTATCCTGAAAACGATATCCAGGGTGGCCCAATACGGCAATTGTTTGTTCAGAAGGATCAAGCACCGTTACATTGGGATCATTTGGGTTGTTCGGTTCGGCATAGTCCCAGAAAAAGCGACCATAAAGGTAGTTCGTCTCGGATGTCCAGTTAGCGCCAAAGTAGGTGTGGCGAGTTGCCACGTTGAGAGAATTTCGAGCTTGCGTGTTTCCAGCAGAAGGGAAACTTACACCCCCGTCCAGTCCACCACCTTGGCGTTCAATGTCTACAATTCCGGCATTGATACGTACCATTGAATGAAATTTATCGCTCCAATGATGATCCAATCGACCGCTCAAGTAAGTGAATTCATTTTTTCCTTGCACAGTAGTGTTTACGCCTAAAGCAGGAGAATTCAGTAAGTTATCCTTGATGTCGCGCGTGTATTCAGCGTTGATGTAATAGAATGTTTTGTTCTCCTTCAAGGCACCTCCTAAACCAAAGCCGGCTTGGTGACGTTGGAAACCATCTTTCACTTGGTTCCCAGAAAGATCGCGTTGCGCGAATCGTGACTCAGAATCAATCGCCGCTCCGGGACGAGTGATGTAGAAGACCTCTCCCGTTTCTTCGTTGGAGCCACTTTTACTGGTGATATTGATGACGCCATTGGCTGTGTTCCCGAACTCTGCCGAAAAGTTATTGGTCAATACGGTAATGTTATCTGTGAAGCCAACAGGAATGTTGAATCG
This sequence comes from Flavobacteriales bacterium, assembly GCA_029245065.1. Classification (GTDB taxonomy): domain Bacteria; phylum Bacteroidota; class Bacteroidia; order Flavobacteriales_D; family Sanyastnellaceae; genus JAQWQB01. The sequence continues at coordinate 15,629 of JAQWQB010000041.1, forward strand.
TTGTCCACCTAGGAAATTCTCATTGTTGTCCATTCCATCAATCATGTAATTGGTGAACAGTGAGTTGGCACCGTTGATGGCAACATTTGGCGCTTCAGGGTAGAAACCCGTTGCTTGCGTAATGTTTGGAAGTCGGTAAAGTGCTCTGGTGATATCCCTTCCTTCAATCGGAATTTGGCTTATTTCTTGGGCAGAAAGTTCACTCGCCACTTCGGCATTACGGGTGTTAATTTGTGTCACACTGCTCCGTTGACTTGCAACTTCTGCTTCAGCGAGCTTTACATTTGATGGTTCATACACCAAGATGGATACGGAGGCCTCTTCATTGGCGCGAATATTCACTGTTGCTCCTTCGACCAAAATCCATTTTTCATTTTCCTTGATTGAAATGGTGTAGGTTCCAGAAGAGTTAAGGCGAATACGAATATTCCCTTGTTCATCAGTAATTCCTTCTTTGGTGATGGCGGTTTGTTCATTTTGAACAGTGACGGTAATTCCAGGTACAACGTCTGCAGATCCCAAGTCGTATACTTGGACTAAGACGTCACTTTGTGCGTGCGCTGCAAATAGTATAAATGCAGCAGCAACTGAGAGTAACAGTTGTTTCATGTGTTGATTAAAGTGGCAAGAAGCCGATTCGTAAGTAAGGGGATAGGGTTAGGCTGCGAATGCAGAAGGGGGCGCTCGCATTTGTAGATGCCTGACGAATGTAATCCGTCGAATTTCAATGTCTTGCGATGTGTATTCAGTAGGGCGACAAAGGCGAACAATGAACGAAATAAGCTGGCTAATGACTCCCTGCTTGAGTTGATCAATAACTGACTTCAAATCATGTCGGGCGTTCAGACCGCTCTTTTCTAAAAGTTCTTCTGTGTTCTCTTGGCCAAGCGTGGCGTTCAATTCATTGAATATGCGCGCTGTTTGCCAGTTAAATTGGGCGAAGTCAAGCTGTTCGAAAGAATGCTTCGTTAGACCAATTAGCCAGGTACCACCACGTTGGTCAGGACCTAGAACACATTTACCAGAATTGAGCAGTTCAGCTGCCTGGGTAAAATCATCTGACGATAGATCTAGGCAATCATTACCCACCATTAAGACGTTGTCATAACCCGCTTCAAACGCTTGCTTGAAGGCAGACCCAATACGTGAACCGAAAGAGTTTCCTTTCTGTTGAGCACGATTAATAAGGAGTACGGGAAGACTGGTTTGGTGCGCTTTTTCTAATGTAGAAGAAGTCATGTAGCGCAACAGCTGCCTGTTCAAGTCGAGGTTCAATTCAGGTAGAATTCTCTTTGAACGTGCTTCAGCCAATGAATTATCGGCAAACAGTACTATGGCTGTTGTTGGTCTCAATTCGGTGGCAAGGTACTTTAATTGTTCCATTCAAGTTGTCACGAAAAGATAGCAACAAAAAGGGCCCACTGACGTTTCAGTGGGCCCAATGTATTTAAACCTTAACCAATGATGGTTTTTGAATTCCTCCAGACTCTCAAAACTGGAGGTAATTACTATACTGTCTTCTTGTATAACACTTTATACTTGAATCTGTTCAACCACCAATACATTACTGGTACAATTACCAGTGTCAAGAAGGTGGCGAAAGTCAGTCCAAAGATGATTGCCCACGACATTGGTTTCCAGAAAACGTTGTTATCTCCACCGACATAAATCTTTGGATCGTAATCATTTAGGAAACTCACAAAGTCAATGTTCAAGCCTACTGCAAGAGGAAGTAGTCCGAGAATGGTTGTGATTGCTGTAAGCAAAACGGGACGCAAACGGGTCTTTCCACCGCCAACAATACACTTCACCACTTCGTCGAATGGAAGGCGTTCATCTTCGCCCATTCCCAACTCTAATTTTCTTCTATCTCGAAGCAAATTGGTGTAATCTATCAGTACAATGGCGTTGTTAACGACGACTCCTGCGAGTGAGATGATACCAATCATAGTCATCAAGATGGAGAAGGTCATTTGGAAGACGAATAAGCCTAACAAAACACCAATCAAACTAAAGAATACACTGAACCCGATGATAAATGGAGTTGATATGGAGTTGAACTGTGCTACAATGATCAAAAAGATCATGAACAATGCAATGATCAGGGCCGTCATAAGGAACGCCATTTCTTTGGCTTGTTCTTCTTGCTGCCCCGTGAATTGCCACGTTAAGCCTTGAGGAACTTCATACGTTTCAAGTTCAGACTTAATAGATTCAACAATTTCATTGGCGTTGTATCCTTCTAGTACGTTGGACTGGATGGTAATCACACGGTCAAGGTCAATACGTTTAACGGCGCTAAATGTATTTGACTTCGAGTAGGTAGCAACGGCAGAAATAGGCACCTGCTTGATTCTTCCATTCGAAGGATCACGGAAAGTGATTTTCTGATTCAACAAGGCATCCGCGTTGTTTCGGTATTGCTCCGCGAAACGAATGTTGATAGGGTAGTCGTCTTCGCCGTCTTTGAATGTGCTCACTTCTTTTCCGAACAACGCAGTTCTAATGGCGTCTCCAACTTGCGCTGTCGACAGTCCGTAGCGTCTAGCTTTTTCACGGTCGATATGAATTGGCATTTCAGGCTTGTTCTTGTCAACATCCAATTTGAGTTCTTCAATTCCAGCGATGCGTTTGCTGTTGATGAAGCGTTTCATTTTTTCCGCTACCGCGAGCACTTCGTCGTAATCATCACCAGAAATTTCAATATTGATGGGCGCTCCCTGAGGAGGACCAGCTGGGTTTTTCGCCACAGATATTTCAGCTTCAGGATACGTCTCTAAGTTTTCTCGAATCGCTGTCAACACGTCGTTCGAACTCACTCCATTTCGCTCCTGGAACTTCACAAAAGAAACCGTAATACGCGCTTTGTGTGGCGTTTGCCCAAGTTGCGGCCCTTCGTTCGGGTCACTTGTGCCGTTTCCTACAAGTCCAATAATGGAGCTTACAAGGAATTGCTCTTTTTTGCCTGTTTCAAGGTTCGTCTCTAAAAACTGCTCATCGTTTACCACTTCAATCACACGCTCTTCGATCTCGCGAGCTACTCGGTTCGTTTCTTCAATGTCTGTACCAATTGGTTTTTCAATGAAGACGTTCAAGTATTGCGGTTCGTTTGAAGGAAAGAATTCTGTCTTTGGAGGGAAAACAGCCAAGAGTACGATAGCCATAAACAGCAAGCCCACAGTTCCCCAGAAGAATTTCCAAGGGTTTGAAGCGCGCAATGCCGCAGCTAAGAACTTCTCATAGACGTTCTCCAGTTTTGGCAACAACCCATTCTGGAATCGCTTGGTAGCTCCGGTGAGCACGTAGGCGTTCAGCAAGGTCATCAGTCCGCTAATGATCAATAGGTTTCCTAACCATTTCACCCCAAAAAGGAACAAGATGCCGAGACCAATGAGAATGATGGCGTTTCTATTCACTTTTCGCTTGTTCACTTTTTCTTCGCCCACGCGCATAAACATCGCGGTCAACACCGGATTGATAACCAATGCAACGAAAAGCGAAGAAGAAAGCACCACAATGAGTGTGATAGGCAGGTATTTCATGAACTCTCCCATCAATCCAGGCCAAATTGCCAGTGGAATAAATGCGGCAAGTGTGGTTCCAGTTGAGGCGATAATAGGCCATGCAACCTCACCTACGCCGTGCTTTGCCGCTTTCATAGGCGACGTCCCCTCCTCATCCATGAGTCGGTAGATGTTCTCGACGACCACAATACCGTTGTCTACGAGCATTCCCAATGCCAATACCAAGGCGAAAAGCACCATAGTGTTGAAGGTGATTCCCATTCCATTCAGGATCATGAACGACATGAACATGGAGAGTGGAATAGCCACCCCTACGAACAATGCGTTTCGCAGCCCAAGGAAGAACAAGAGTACACCCACTACCAGGATAACCCCGAAGATGATACTGTTTTGAAGTTCGTCTACCTGCGTTCTCGTTTGATCACTTTGATCACTGGTAATGGAAACGTTCAGGTTTGATGGAAGCACTTCTTTCTTCGCCAGTTCAATGATTTCATTGATCTGATCAGAAGCTTCGAGGAGGTTTTCACCCGAACGCTTCGAAACGTCCAAGGTGACTACTGGCTTGAGGTACTCTCTCGAATAACTCTCTTTCTCTTCTTCAACGAATTGGATGTTGGCAATATCACGTAAGAAAATCACATTCTGATTTTCAGCTTTTACGATGACATTTCCGATTTCATCAACCGTTTCAAATTCGCCAACAACTTGCAGTGTTCGCCTGAAATTATCTACCAAAATAGCACCCCCAGAAATGGTCATGTTCTCTTGGCTAATGGCTCCAGCAATGTCATTGAACCCAACTTTCATTGCTTCCGCCTTGAGGTAGTCAACTTCAATTTCAACTTCTTTGTCCATCACGCCTCGGATATCTACTTTAGAGATTTGAGGAATCTCTTCAATTTCCTCTTCGAGGTACTCGGCGTAGTCCTTGAGGTCTTCCAAAGAATACTCACCTGAGAGGTTAATATTCATGATTGGCGTGAGCTCAGAAATGTTCATTTCGAACACATTTGGCTCTGCTGGAAGGTCTTTAGGAAATTCAGGGTCGGCTTTCGCAACGTCTACCTTGTCTTTCACTTTTCTCAAAGCGTCTGTTACAGAGACATCAAAGCCAAACTCCACCATGATCACCGAGTAACCTTGGGTTGATGTTGACGTGATTTCTTCAACACCTGTGATGGTGTTCAATTCCTTTTCTAGCGGACGTGTAATCAGTTTTTCAATGTCGGTTGGACCGTTTCCAGGGTAGGGAGTTCCAATGTAAATCTGCGGAATCACTACTTCGGGAAAGGCTTCTTTTGGCACAGTAAGGTACGAGTACAAACCAGCAAATAGGATGATGGCTATCAGTACGAAAACCGTTGTTTTATTGTTGAGAGAACCTGTGGAAAGGGCAAACTCTTTCAGCTTTTCCTTTCGTGAGGTTGGTTGTCCCTCTTCTCTATTTTCTTCTTTCATGATCTAAGCGTTAAGTAAGGGATCTAATTACTTATTGGCCATTGTTTTTGAAGAAGCCAACTCCACCACGTCGCCGTCTACTACTCGTCGAGCACCTTTGTCTACGATTAATTCACCTTCTTTCAATCCAGAAGGGATGTACGTGACATTGCCATACGAAGTACCAGAGGAAATAATGCGTTTTTCAACTTTGTGGCTTGATCCATTTGGGTTGAGCACATAAACGAACTCATCTCCTTTGGAATCTTGCTGAACCATGGCGTTTGGAATCACCACTACACTATCCAAGTGCAAGTCGTTGATGCGAAGCGAAGCGAACATATTCGGGCGAAATGTACCGTCTTCATCCAGGTCAAGTGTGATTTCAAAGGTTCTGTTTTCTGGGTTGATAAATCTACCCACTCGGTTGATGGTAGTAGCTACCGTATCAACTCCGGGAACCACTACATCAGCGGGCATTCCAAGTTCAACTTTTGAAAGGTAGTTCTCACTTACATCCGCTGTAACGTACATGTTATTGAGGCTGATGATTCGCGCAACAGGCATAACCGGAGAAGCCATTTCACCCACTTTTGGCGTAATGCCATCAACGATTCCAGCAAAAGGAGCATTCACGGTTCCCATATTCACTTGCTTCTGCAAGGTGGCAAGGGTGTTTTCCAAACGTGTTTTGTTGGTCTTCGCCTCGAGGTACTGAATTTCAGACCCGATGTTTTGTTCCCACAGTCGTTCTTGACGTTCGTAAACATCCACGGCGAATTCATACTGTGTTTCAACTTCAGCAATGTTCTTGCGAATCAGCTCTGTGTCCAACGCCATTAAACGTTGTCCTTTGCTCACCGTCTGGCCTTCTTTCACATAAATGGCAGTAATAACACCTTGTGATTCAGGGAATACTTGTGCATTGAGGTCAGTCTCAATGTTTCCTTGCACAGTGAAATAGTGGTCGAAATCGTTGATCCCGATTACCATTGCAGTCACTTGAGGAAGGTTCACATCGTCTGATAGTTCAGCTATTCTATCGTCAATAGCCATGATTTCAGAACCTAGTCTCGTTACTTCACTTTTGAGTGAGTCGCGCTGTTCTTCTAGTCTTGTAACGTCTTCATTCTCCGTTGGGGCTGCACATGCTACAAGGAAGAGAGCTGCTCCGAATGCTGCTAAATAAGTTTTCATATGTTGGAAGTGTTTGAAGGTCATGTTAAAGTGTGCTGAGTGCTTTGTTCAAGCGCGTTCTAGCATTCAATAATTGCAATGTGGCGTTGATGTAATTTCCTTGAGAAGTGAGCAACTGGTTTTGCGCTTGTGTGAGGTCAAAACTAGAAGCAACACCTTCGTTGTACTTGATTTGTGTTTTGTCGAAGATGCGCTGGGCAAGCAAGAAGTTTCTGTTTTGAATATCTCGCTGTTCCAAGGCATGGTCAAAATCGGAAGAGGCTGCGTTGTATTCAAGCATTGCTCCTTGTTCTATTTGAGACAATGCTGCTTCAGCACGTTCGAGGTCAATTTTTGCTTTTTGCAGTCGCTGACCGCCTCCACCACCGGCAAGAATTGGCAATGAAAGTTGAACACCCCATAGTTGAGTTGGATACCATGCTTCGTCTCCGTCGAAGAAGTTAAATTCAAATCGCTGGGCGTTTTCTGAGTAAGAGTAGAAAGCGCCAATGGAAGGAAGCGATCGTGCTTTCTCATTCTTGATGCCTAGCTCTGCGAGCGTTACATAAGAAGATTGAATGCGGTAATCGTAGTTGTTGCTGATGGAGAAAGGGGTCATCAACATAGAGCCTACTTCGTCGCCACTGGTCAGTGAATCAACGTTGTCTGTAAGCGTCATCTCTGTATTGAGATCAAGTCCCATTTGAAACTTGAGCATGTCTTCAGCAATCTTTGCTTGCTTTTCTGCGTAGTTGATCCGTGATTCCAAATCTGCCAGCGTAAGCTGCAGTTGATCTACGTCCATTTCTTCAGCAAACCCGTTCTTGTACAGTTCAGATGTTTCATTGAAGGTCGTTTCAAGAACGCCTTTGCTTTCCGCTAGGATTCGGGCATTTTCTCGCGAAATTAGCACCATGTGGTATGCCTCAGCAACCGCAGTTTTGGTGTCTGCTTCGCTCTTCTCAATGTTCAATACCATCGTTTCAGCATATGCTTTTGAAGCTTGCAGCCCCACGAAGAAAGAACCATCGAAAATAAGTTGAGAAGCGGTTATTCCAGCGGTAACCGTTTGATCTGAACCAAACTGGAGTTCACTAATGGCGTCTGGATCAGCAGGAGGAGCATTAATTGGCACACCTGTTTCTTGTGAAACACCCCCCAAGAATTCATTGAGGTATGCAGGGAATCCGAAGATGTCTCCCTGTGCAACCTGTGTTGGAATGTCAATGAAGTTGTTGTACTCCAATGACGCGTTTAATTGAGGAAGACCAATGGCAAGGGTCTCCTTGACATCGCTTTCTGCTTTTGCTGCGTCCATTCGCGCGTTTTTCACCGCGAAGGCGTGCTCAACAGCATAGTTCTGGGCCTCAACCAAGCTAAATGATTGAGATTGACCAACTGTGAAGAGTGAGCAGAGTAGCAGCACGAGTGTGGTCAGATTTTTGGCTATCATAATTTTAAGCGTTTGACGTTCGTTCAGTTTTGATTTTTTCAATGAGGTACTCCCGACCTTTGGTGCTGGCAATTCCTCTAATATGGTATCTGAAGAGTTCCAAGTACAGATCTGAAAGGCTGACTTGAGACTTCATAAATTGTTGTGAATGAAAAATGGCCTCAACGGAAGAAACATAGATGTGTGCTATAATTTCAGGGTTGAGATCTTCGCGATAGAGACCTTCTTTAATCCCTTTTTCCAAATTGGCTTTTAAGTTCGCGTACACCGTTTTTTGTCGAATATCCTCGGTTTTCTTCATCACCTCTGGATAGTATTTCTCCATGTCAAACATGATGGATGGATGCACATCTTTGATCATATCTTTAATGAAGTGCATCGTTTCAAAGCTTTCATCAATGGCATTCATGTCCATTGATGAAATACGTGAAAGCTGTTTCTCCTCCATTTCACAATGCATGAAGAAGCATTTTTGGACCAAGTCGGCTTTGTCCGAAACGTACTTGTAAAGTGTTTTTTTAGAAATACCTAGATGGCGCGCAATGTCATCCATGTTTACACTTTTAATCCCAAAGCGCATGAATACAGCTTGTGCTTCTGAAATTATTTTAGTGAGTTTTTCTTCCATGGCGGCAAAGATAACGCTAAAAACACAATGGAAACGAAAATGGTGTTAAAACGTTTCCTGCGTGTAGAGTGTGAAGCAAAGAAAAAACAAAGATGTTAACCTCACATTACCGATTATGCTGAAGCGTCATAATTTTGAGTTGAATGGTAACAACTGTAAGATGAAGCCCCAAAAAAGGGGCTGCCATAGAGCCCCTTTCTATTTATCTAGTTGTTTTCTGTCTAGAAAAGCCCGTCTAAAAGTTGATCGTCTACTTTGTTTGGAAGAGTAACCTTCAGTTTTGGTTCTGCTTCCATGGCGCGTTTAATGGCGAAGATGGCCTCATCATTTCGTGCCCAACTTCTTCTAGCTATGCCATTGTTTACATCCCAATGAAGCATGCTTTTCAACCTTCTTTCAGCGTCTGCAGACCCGTCCAATAGCATTCCGAATCCGCCATTGATGACTTCGCCCCAGCCTACTCCACCACCATTGTGAAGTGAGATCCACGTAGCACCTCGAAAGGCATCACCGGCAAAATTTTGAACGGCCATGTCGGCTGTAAACGATGAACCATCGTAAATATTCGATGTTTCACGGTAAGGCGAATCGGTTCCACTTACGTCGTGGTGATCTCTTCCCAGTACAATTGGTCCCGAAAGTTTACCAGCTGCAATGGCATCATTGAATGCTTTGGCAATGCGCATTCGTCCTTCCGCATCGGCGTACAGAATACGCGCTTGAGAACCAACCACCATTCTGTTTTCCATAGCACCTTTGATCCACTGGATGTTGTCTGCCATTTGTTGCTGAATTTCCGGAGGAGAAGATTGTCTCATCTCTTCCAACACTTCACAAGCCAAGTTGTCGGTGAAGGCTAAATCTTCGGCTTTTCCGCTGCAGCATACCCATCTGAATGGTCCAAAACCGTAGTCAAAGCACATTGGACCCAAAATATCTTGTACGTAGGAAGGGTATTTAAATCGAATTCCGTCAGCGGCCATCACATCGGCCCCTGAACGAGAAGCTTCCAATAGGAAGGCGTTCCCATAGTCGAAGAAGTACGTTCCCTTCGAAGTATGTTTATTCACTGCTTCGGCATGTCTGCGAAGAGATTCACGAACAAACTCAGCAAATTTTTCTGGTTCGTCTGCCATCATGCTATTGGCTTCATCAAACGACAATCCAACTGGGTAGTATCCACCAGCCCATGGGTTATGCAGCGATGTTTGATCAGAACCCAACTCAACAGCAACGTCGTCTGCATCGAATTTCTCCCACACATCTACTACGTTTCCGAGGTAGGCATAGGACTTGACTTCACCTTTTGCCTTGGAGGCAGCAACTTTCGCGCTTAGCTCATCCAACTCTTCAATTACTTCGTCTACCCAACCTTGTTCATGGCGTTTCCAAGCAGCTGCAGGGTTTACTTCCGCGGTAACGGAAACCACGCCGGCAATATTTCCAGCTTTTGGTTGCGCTCCACTCATGCCTCCCAAACCAGCAGTCAAAAAGAGCATTCCTTTTGTGCTGTTTTCGCCCGCTCTGATTTTTCGAGTTGCATTCAACACGGTGATGGTCGTTCCGTGCACAATTCCTTGCGGGCCAATGTACATGTAGGACCCAGCGGTCATTTGTCCGTACTGGGTAACACCTAGTGCGTTGAATTTT
>JAQWQB010000140.1 GCA_029245065.1 Flavobacteriales bacterium
CATAGGAATCGTCTTCCAAACGGCGCATTTTGTGCAAAGCCTAAGCGTAGAAGACAACCTCATCTTACCTCAGTACCTTGCTGGTGGTGCTGTTGATCGTTCCAAGGCGAAGGAGATTTTAACGCGGTTAAACCTCAAGCACAAATTGCAAGAGAAAACACGCAACTTGAGTATTGGAGAACAACAACGCGTTGCCATAGCGCGCGCTTTGATGAACACTCCTTCCATCGTCTTAGCTGATGAGCCTACGTCGGCATTGGACGACAAAAATGCTGAAGAGGTTATTTCTCTTTTGGAGGAGCAAGCAGCGTTGAGTGGAGCTGGGCTTGTTATTGTTACACATGATCAACGATTGAAAGATCGGTTCAGCAAACGAGTGGTCCTATGAATCTGATCAAAATAGCCTGGAAAAACATTGCCTCGAAGCCGCTCAGTACATTCTTGAGTCTGATCCTTCTAGCGTTTGGAGTGGGAATTATTTCGCTCCTAGTGATTTTGGAAACAAGGTTGCAAGAACAGTTTGATCGGAACATCAAAGACATTGATATGGTGTTGGGGGCGAAGGGAAGTCCGCTGCAACTCATTCTAGCAAATGTCTACCATATTGATGCTCCTACCGGAAACATCAACCGGAAAGAAGCCCAAAAAATCATGAGACATCCCTTTATTGAAGAGGGTATTCCGCTGGCCTATGGCGATAATTATAAGATGTTCCGAATTGTAGGAACCACACATCAATACCACAAACATTACGGAGTTGAACTGGCCGAAGGGGAACTATTCGAAGGGGCTTATAACACCACCATTGGCAGTAAAGTGGCGAAAGAGTTGGGATTGAAAGTAGGCGATGAGTTTTACAGTGCTCACGGCCTCAAAGATGAAACCGATGTCCACACAAATAAAACCTTCAAGGTCGTCGGGATCTTCAAAGAGAGCAAATCGGTTGTTGATCAATTGATTTTGACTGAAATGGAGAGCATTTGGGGAGTTCACGAGCAAGTAGGCGAAGAAACTGGCGAGGACCCTTCAGAGGAAATTACGGCGGTACTTCTCAAGAAAAAGAATCCATTGGCCATTGTTATGCTTCCTTCTCTCATAAAGGATTCCAACATGCAAATTGGCCTGCCTGCCATTGAAATTAACCGATTGACCCAGAATTTCGGAATTGGAATGGGAACCTTACGTGCCATTGCGGTCATCATTATGGTACTTTCCTTCATTAGCGTGTTTATTTCATTGTACAATTCCATGCGCGAACGCAAGTATGAGTTGGCATTGATGCGCAGTATGGGAGCTTCGCGAAGCACGCTTTTCAAACTCATTTTATTCGAAGGGCTTTTAATGACCGTCGTTGGGATATTCTTTGGATTGTTGTTTAGCCGCATTGGCATGTTGATCTTGTCTTGGAAGATGCAAGATCAATTCAACTACGACGTAACAAACTTTGGCATTCTGAATTTGGAGTGGTTACTCGTAGGAATCACTATTTTTGTAGGAGTTTTGGCATCGTTATTGCCTGCTATTACAGCAGTAAGACTCGATATCTCTAAAATACTCGCAGATGGCTAAATGGATGAAATACGTTAGTGTACTTATGGTAATTGTTGCTGTAGCTTCTTTGAATTTGAGCTCAACATGCAAGCCTAAAGTCATGAATAACAACAAGTTGATAGAACTCTCTCTCAACCATCCTGCAGTACCTTCTGTTGAAACGGTCTTCATCGAGAATGAAGATGCGGCGGCTATTAGTGAGTTAACTTGGACGCTTCTGGCCGACTGTGAGTTTCGTGATGTATACGTAGAAGAATTGGACGCTTATTACTGGAAACCGACTTTTGGAGCAAGTGTGCTTGAAAAAGAAGGACAAGATATTTTCATCACCGGCTACATGATTCCAGTAGATTATGACGAAGATTTCTACGTACTTTCTCGCTACCCATTTGCCAACTGCTTTTTCTGCGGAGGTGCCGGTCCTGAATCGGTTATCGATTTGCGCTTCGCTGCGAAGTCGAGAAAATATGAAACTGACGAACGTTTGACTTTTCGTGGTAAATTAGCCTTGAACGCGAACGACGTCTATCAAATGAATTACATCCTTGAAGGCGCTCGTGAGTACAAGCCTTGATCCTTGGAAGTAACTAAAATTGAACATTGTAAATCGTGTGGTGCAAAACTCGTTGGGCCTTATTGTGCGTAGTGTGGTCAAACACCGTACAAAGGTAAACTCACCTTCAAAAGAGCCATGCATGACTTATTTCATGCTGTTACCAACGTGGAACGTGGCTTCACCCACACCATGATTAAAATGACAACCTCTCCCGGGTATGTCATCAAAGATTTCTTAGACGGCAAGACAAGACCTTATTTTTTCCTTGCCAGGTACGCGTTCATTCTAGTGACTATTAGCACACTTCTTATGATCAAGACGGGCATTTTTGACATGTCTCAAAATGCGTTTTACAATCAAGGAGAGATGTCGGAAAACCAACGTATTGCTACGGAGCAAATCCAGCACTACATCAAGCAATTCCTGAATTTTTTCGTGCTCATTCAGCTACCTTTTAACACCTTCGTTTCGTGGCTTCTTTTCAAAAGTCGCGGTTATAACTTTGCGGAACACTTTGTAGCGAACACCTACATCATGGGGCAATTATCGCTCTTCGGACTGCTAATTCTACCCTTTTTCTACCTCCTTCCAGGAGAAGAGTTTGGAATGATTAACATGGGCATGTCCCTTGCCATCTCAGCAGCATTTTTCAGCTTTACCTTCAAACAATGGTTTAATGATCCTTGGGGCGAATCCATTGCACGTGGCGTAATTACCTCACTTTTCGGACAGCTTCTCATGATTATAGGCATATTCGTCATATCAATGTTCATCGTTATGATGGTCATCCTCTGTGTTATTCAGGTAAAGCAAGTCACAGGTTAACCAAAAAGGGCCAACCAATCGGCCAGCCCTTTTCTCATTATCATTTCATATCTCCTTACGGACAAGCCGTATCGAATACGCCGAGGAATACGAGCATGTCAGTTGAATTCACAAGTCCATCGTTGTTCATATCTGCGAGGCAGTTGTCATTGCAACCAAAATCTCCTAGGAACATCAATAGGTCAGTCACATTAATGAATCCATCAAAGTTAAAGTCTCCCAGACAGGAATACACTTCGTCTCCTTCTACCGATCCATTGCAATTGTTATCAATGTCTTCACCAGTGCCTGGAGCGTTTGGATATACATCTCCGTTGGTATCATCACAATCGGTGTTATCTGCTACATAGCCTGCTGGCTGAGCGCAATCTGATAGTGACGATGCTGCATCACCGAATCCATCATTGTCAGTATCTGCGTACCATGTCAACTGAATGCACTCAAAGGCGTCGATTGAGCCGTTGCAGTTGTTGTCAATCCCTTCACCCGTTCCAGGAGCGTTTGGATACACATCGCCATTTGTGTCATCGCAATCCGTATTGTCTGCCACATAGCCTGCTGGCTGAGCGCAATCTGATAGTGACGACGCCACATCTCCGAATCCGTCGTTATCGGTATCTGCGTACCACGTTAATTGGATGCACTCACTTGCGTCAATCGAACCGTTGCAATTGTTGTCAATTCCTTCAGCGGTTCCCGGGGCATTCGGATAAACATCTCCATTTGTGTCATCACAATCGGTGTCATCTGCCACATATCCCGCTGGTTGATCGCAGTCAGTTAAAGATGAAGCTGCATCTCCAAACCCATCGCTATCGGTATCTGCGTACCACATTAATGGAAGGCATTCCGTAGCATCAATTGAGCCGTTGCAGTTGTTGTCTACCCCTTCGGCTGTTCCTGGAGCATTCGGATAAACGTCATCACGCGTATCATCGCAATCGGTGTTGTCTGAAATGTACCCTGCTGGTTGAATACAAGCGCTGATACTTACGGCATCGTTCCCGAAACCATCGGTATCTGAATCCTCGTACCATGTTACTGGTGTACACGTCTGTTCAAGGATTTGCGTGTATTGAGATGAGCAGTACGAAATGGTTTGATCACTTACGACACAAGCCGTGTTGGTGAAATCAACGAGTGCTTCACCGATAAAAATATCGTCTACATACCACCCTTCAGCGGCAACGAAGTTATCAGAAGCCAGGCGCCAACGAATTGAAATGGTCTGTCCTGTGAATGAACTCAGGTCAACAATCGTTTGAATGAATCCGCCACTGCCTCCAGACCAAGCGTTTTGACCGCTCAGTGCACTTGCAGGGTTCACATTCAAGGTAGAATTGTATCCGTTTTGCGTAATCAATGCTTCTGCGTCCACCCATGTTGTTCCGTCAGTAGATGTTTCAAGTACACCTCCATCCCAGTTCGCTTCGGTATTGTAGAAATGCCAGAAGCTCAAGAAAGTTGAAGCTGTAATGTTCGTTACGTTGGGCAACACCAAGTACTGGTCACTCTCCTGTCCTGGATCTGATGCGAACCATGAATTTGACGGACTATTTGCTCTCGTAGTGCTTACGCTCCAATCAAAACCAGGGATGTTGTTTGTTACGGTATATCCAGCAACTCCTGATTCAAGGTTGTCTTGAAATTCAATGATAGAGAAAGGTGTCGCCGGGGCAGAAACCTCATAAGTACATTGAATCGTAGCTCCGTCTGGTAAGTCACCTAGGTCGAAGGTCAAGTCATTTCCCACTGCGGTAACCGTGCAAGAAGCTGATCCTGGAACATAATCTACATCCGAAGGAACAAGATCTGTCACTACTACATTCGTTACCAAACCACCCGTGTTGTTAAAAATGTCTAACGTCACGGTCATGGTACCGTTTGCTTCGATGGTATCGCTGCTTGTTTTCGAGATGCCAACAGCGCAGTCTCCACTCACATCGAATGATTCAACACTGTCATTTACATCACTAGAAGAGCCTTGATCGGCATTCACACCGAGACCTCTTCGGGCAAAAGCTTCCCAAATCAAGCATTTGTTGACACCCCCATTTAGGAGTTCATCTGCCAAAAGGATTGCATCTCTACCATCCACAAATCCGGGAGAGCACGGTTGCAATTTCAACCCTTCAACAACCAGTTCAAGTGCGATGTTATTTCCGCCTGTTCCATTGTACAAATCGGGATCGTATCCATATTCGTCAATCAGTAACCAGGTCATATCCCACAACATAGTGCACCATACTGACCCCACACCGTGCGGAATACTTACGGAGTTGATGTCTTGATACGTGAATGGGTTAACACTCATGTCTGTTGAGTAAGGAAAAGGTCTAATTCCAGGGCCGTTGATACCAGCACCGATGGAATAGTTTCCGATTCCGCGTGCTTCCGCACCAAAATCTGCTGCGTCCATGGTCATGATCAATCCGAAGTAATCACTCCAACCTTCACCCATTTGCTCGTTGTTGAAGAGGCAACCTACGTTGTCAGCTCCGGCAGTAAGACGGGTTGAAATACCGTGTCCGTATTCGTGTGTAATAACGCCGTTGTCTAGGTCGCTATCTCTGTTGACTGATGCCAACAGTGAAATCGTTCCACTGATTGTTCCAGCGGCAATGGCTGCCTTAATGGTATTACCATCGGCTTGTGAAATCATCACCGAAGGAATCGTCAAGCCTGGATCTACTCCACCCATTCCGAAAGGTGCATCACCAGTGTTTTGAGCTACAATAACACCAATGGCTCCTTCGTTTTCCGCGTTCAATACTTTGTCTGTGAAGTTACAGTTACCGCGGTCTATCAGTACGATTTTTCCGGCGTAACCCGTGCCTACTAACGCACTGCATGCCTCTGTTGGGTTGGCCGTACCGTCGTCAGCAACAATTAAGTCTCCTGTCCACGTTCCCACTTGCGGACCAAAAGCAGCGACCACTCCGTTGTAACCTGTTCCATCAACTGTAATTGACGGTGCAGCGGCAATATCCCACTCAAACATTTGCATTCGTGGCTGTTGGCCATCTGGAGGCGTTCCAAAGTTGGCATTGTTCAAGCCAGAACCATCTTGTGCGTCTGCAATAACTTCATCGTTTCCGAGACCACCATTTCCGTAGTTGTTTACCTGGAAGTTTCCACTTTGTTCGTCGAAACCGTAGTTGTACATCACATCGTGGATGAGGTTATTCCAGTAAAACAAGTTGGTAATTGCAGCGGCCTGGTAATTTACAGGCTCTTGTGTTAAGTCCAATGGGAAGTCGAAATCCAAGGTTGCTCCACCATCTGGTGAGAACCCTGGCACGTTGTCGTTGTCTCTATCTTCACTTGCCCAAACGTTGTTACCTCTGGTGATGGTGTATTCTGCACCCGAAGCACCATCCGTATCGTGCCATCCAAAAGGAGATGCTGATAGGTTGTTATTCCAAGGCGATGCTTGTAACGTTCTTCCCCCGTTGTATGGAGACTCAAACGGCTCAGCATAAACGTTGTAGCTATTGGCCAACAAAGGGGCTGCTGGTGTGAGCATAGGATTTCTCCCAGCGCTTACGTGTTCTACGCAGTGGGTGGTGTGATCGTGTGTTTCGTTATCAAATTCACACGTGCTGATCCAATTGTCTTTTTCCAACACGGTTCCATTGGCGGCATCTACTCTAATTTGCCACCAGTTCACGTTGTCATTCGCTCTGATTACTAATTCCCACGCTAGTCTAACTTCACTTTCATTGACTTTCACGTACACCAAGTTGAACGGAATGTCTTCAGAAGAAATACCCGACTTGCTGAGCATTCCTTGCTGGTCCTGTCCTGAAGCTTGCTGTAGCATCTCCATATCTGAGATGGTAAGTTTCAGATGACTCGCGGCGAACTGCAAGGCTTGTTCAACGGTGAGCTGAGGCTGACCGCCAGCTACCATTCTTTCGATACCATGTAGGAATCGGTCGTTGATATGTACCACTTTCCCATCAGGAAGAGCAATCACATTTAAGATCGCATTGTGAACACGAATACCGTCAACACGCTGTTGAATGTAGTGAACAGAATGGCCTCGTCGTTTATTGACTACTTCGCGGAGGTGCAAAGCGCCAGCAAGTTCACGTTGTTTGAACTGCTCTTTTTCAATAAGTTGTTGTTGCAATTGATCCCAAGAAGTTTGGGCGAAGGATGGCACCGACATTAGCATCACGGCCAATGTGATTAAAGTTAGTATATGTCGCATTAGAGATCCTATGGTTAATGAGGCTATAAGATACGGAGAATTCCTTAAACGAATATCACAGAAGAGTGTAGGGTGCCGAGTTTAGAGTAGGGAGTGCCGATTTTTGTGTATGGAGTTGCGAGGATTGACCTTTTTGTAGCCACGAGCCTAGCTCATGGGAAAATTTTTCATTGGGCGTGGGATTATAGATTAAAAAACCACGAGCTAGGCTCGTGGGTACAAAAGCGCAAGGTGTGGCGGATTTGGAGTTTAACTCCCTTTCGTTTTGTAGAAGAGCCATAAATTTCCGTCCAACAATTCTACCACTTTCGTGGTTTTTCTTCGAATTGGCAGTGAACTCCAGGTTCGCACGTAGTAAGGGAAAGGCTTGTGCAACTGAATAAAATCAGGGCTTTTGATGATGAGTGCCTCGAACATGGGGTCATCTCCATTGCCTTCTACATTGCCGTGGGTGGTATCTGCTCTTAACAAGGTAAGCTCAGCTGTAAAGTGTGGCTTGCCCCCTTCAAAACGCATGATGGGGGGGGAAGGTTCCAGATCGTAATTATAGTAAGTTATGGAGTCCCATTGTTGGTTCTTGACGTGCTCGGTATCTGATGCTTTGAAGAAATACACCTCACTGAAAGTGTAATTGTGTTGAAATGCCTTCGCAACTTGGTAGTTCTTCAGGTCCAGTTCTTTTTGAATGTTTTCTGCGCGTTTCACGAAGCCTTTTTCTAAGGCTAAGTTGATAGCGATTTGATTCTCTGGCAAACGTACTAAGAGTGCTCCGGTTTTGAGTTCTTGAATTTGGGTTACGGCCAGTTCTCTGAACCATTCATTGGACGGTCGCGTTTCGTCTTGGGCAAACCCAAAACACGTTAGAAAACAAAAGGCGCATCCAAAAAGAACTTTCATCATTCCCTAAAGATACGCCTCAAGCTTGAAATATCAGTTCAATTTTTAGCGAGAAGATTTGAATTTTAACGCTTCAGACCTTCCTTTCTTGAAGATTTTGTTGCTGTTTAGTTTCCCTTTTCGCAGTTCCTTTTGATCTTCTATTGGCAGCGCGTGTGTTTCTTTGCATGTATTGGAGCAGCAATTATTCATTTCTGTCTTGCACTTTTCGCACTGAATAAACAAGAGGTTGCAAGCTACGTTGGAGCAATTGGTGTGTTCATCGCAGGCTTCGCCACATTGGTGACATATAGCAATGACGTCATCTGAGATGCGCTCTGCTCTTCGCTCATCAAAAACGAAGTTTTTACCAATAAACCGATTCTCCAGTCCTTCTTCATTCACTTGACGCGTGTATTCAATGATACCGCCTTCCAACTGATGCACATTTTCATAGCCTTGGTGCTTAAACCAAGCGCTTGCTTTCTCGCACCGAATTCCCCCTGTGCAATACATCACAATGTTTTGGTCTTCTTTGCCTTCCAGCATTTCTGTCACCACCTCTATTTCTTCACGGAAGGTATCTACATCTGGTGTGACTGCCCCCTTAAAATGTCCTACCTCTGATTCATAGTGGTTTCGCATATCTATCAAGATCGTATCATCTTGGGACGTCAACTCGTTAAACTCAGCTGCCGACAAATGTTTTCCAATGTTGGTGACATCGAAGGTCTCATCATTCAACCCGTCTGCAACAATCTTCTCACGGATTTTGATCTTCAGTTTGTAGAACGATTTGCCATCGTCTTCCACTGCTACATTCAGTCGAATTCCGTCTAAGAATGTGACCGAAAAGAGTTGCTTTTTAAAGTTTTCGAATTCAGCCGTTGGCAGGCTAATTTGGGCGTTAATTCCTTCATTTGAGACATACGTTCGTCCGTAGACGCGCATTTCGTCCCAATTCGAATAGAGGAAGTCACGGAAAAAGGAAGGACTTTTAATGTGCGCGTATTGGTAGAAGGAAAGCGTCATTCTTTCTTCATCGCTTTGCTTCATGCGCTCAATTAGCACCTTCCTGTCAATTTGATTGTGTAGCTTTTTCATCACGGTACAATTACAAGTTATACGTGTTTGCGGTACAATCCTTTGCAGGATAATGTGGTGCAAAGATAGGAAAGTGGATTGAGTTGGGAGTTGGGAGTTGGGAGTTTGGAGGGGCGAGTTTTGTGTATTAAGTTGTGAGGATTGACCTTTTTGTAGCCACGAGCCTAGCTCGTGGTATCATTTAACATATATATCTTGTTCAAAACTCACCTTAATCCTCCACAATACGCCCTAATTGCTTTCGTTAATTTCTCAGCCACCCGTGAATTCTCAAGTTACTGTTAACAACTATTAAGGGTACCCCTGGTGGTACAACTGACTTGTTTCGTAACTTGAAATGCACTCTAAACCTGGAAGAAGATGTTGGACTTTTGCAAGAAGATTTTGACCAAAGTGAGTTTTGACCGCATGTTATTCACCAAAGAGCTTTCAAAGGCCATCAAACGCCTTAACAAAGAAGAGCTTGTGAACTTGCGTACCTGGTGTAACCAACGATTTGGGAACATCTATGGTGATGTCATCAACGAATCATTCACCCTAGCTTTGGCTTAGTCATTCAAAAAACGAATCGATTCTTTTAATCCTTCGTAGCCTGCGCGTTTTACTGCAGAGCCGCGAAACACTTCATTGAATACATCACGTGTTATTTCATTCCACTCTTGAGAAGTCATCTCAAGCAGTGATTCATGCGGCATAAAAGCGGGTTCGTTGTGTTCTTTTGCGAACCGGTTCCACGGACAAACCTCTTGACAAATGTCGCAGCCAAACATCCAGTTTTCCATCTTTCCTTTGTACTCAACTGGTATGGCATCTTTTAATTCGATCGTGAAATAGGAAATGCACTTGCTACCGTCCACAACATAGGGTTGTATAATGGCTCCTGTTGGACAAGCGTCTATGCAAGCTGTGCAAGATCCACAGTGGTCTGTCACAGGCCCATCTTCCTTGAGCTCCAGATCTATAATGAGTTCCGAAATAAAGAAAAAACTTCCCTCTTGCTTTCGAAGGAGGTTGCTGTGCTTTCCAATCCAACCTACACCGCTTTTCGCCGCCCAAGCTTTGTCTAGCACTGGCGCCGAATCAACAAAAACCCTTCCTTCTACTTGACCCAGTTCATCTTGTAAGTCATCGAGGAGATCTTTCATCTTACGTTTGATGACGTGGTGGTAGTCCTTTCCGTAAGCGTATGTAGAAATTTTAGGCGCAGTTGGATCGTGTTGTTTTGACGTCGTAAAGTAGTTGTAGATCAGCGAGACAACTGCTTTCGCCCCAGGGACCAGTAACGTTGGGTCCAATCGTTTATCGAAATGGTTGGCCATGTAGCCCATTTCGCCATGCATATTCATATTGAGCCAACGCTCAAGCCGAGGTGCCTCTTCTTCCAAAAACCCAGCCTGACTAATCCCACAATGGAGAAAGCCATGTTTCTGAGCCAATGACTTCAGGATTTGACTGTTTTTTTCTGCTTGAAGATCTTGTGACGTCATGGGTTAGAATAACGTCTGATCTGAGCCTCCTGGAATTTTGCCTAGGTGCTTATAGGCGAGTTCTGTTACCTGTCTTCCACGTGGTGTGCGCACAAGGAACCCTTCTTGGATCAAGAATGGCTCGTACACTTCTTCCAATGTACCAGCATCTTCACCAACGGCAGTGGCAATGGTATTGAGGCCTACAGGTCCTCCTTTGAATTTATCTATGAGGGTCGAAAGAATACGGTTGTCCATTTCATCCAGACCTCGTCCGTCTACATTTAAGGCGTCCAATGAATAATGGGTGATTTTAAGGTCTATTTGTCCGTCTCCCTTTATTTCCGCGAAATCTCTTACCCTTCGCAACAATGAATTCGCAATACGAGGTGTTCCACGGCTTCTGCCAGCGATTTCTCCAGCGGCTTCTACTTTTGTTGGAATCTTCAAGATCCCTGCACTTCGTTCAATGATGTCTGTAAGGGTTTTTTGATCGTAGTACGTCAGACGCAAATTGATGCCAAATCGAGCGCGTAGTGGCGATGTCAACAATCCGCTTCGGGTTGTAGCCCCAACAAGCGTAAAAGGATTCAATTCAATCTGTACTGTTCGCGCATTGGGTCCAGTATCAATGACCAGATCAATTCTGAAATCCTCCATGGCAGAATAGAGGTATTCTTCTATGACCGGACTCATTCGGTGAATCTCATCAATGAAGAGGATGTCGTTTTCTTCGAGGTTGGTGAGCAGTCCAGCTAAGTCTCCTGGTTTATCTAGAACAGGGCCTGATGTTGTCTTGATATCAACCCCCATTTCTTCAGCGATGATATTCGCCAGGGTTGTTTTGCCCAGTCCGGGAGGGCCATGCAAGAGTACGTGGTCCAATGCTTCCCCGCGCTGTTTAGCAGCTGCTACGAAAACACTCAAGTTATCTAGTACTTGTCGTTGTCCCGTAAAGTCATCAAATGACTTCGGGCGCAAGACACGTTCTATTTCTTTATCGCCAACATTCGTGGCTTCCTCGTGATAATCGAAATCTTCCATTGTTCACTCAAATTTAGTCAAAAGAAGTTCGTCAAGAATTCAAATCCTTCCAGATATCACCAAATCGGATGCGAAAGCGCAATTCATACAAGGGTGCTGTGAATTGCTCATCGATTTTTCCGTTGTTGATTAACATGATTCTCAGGCCTACACCGGCACCAATGCCAAAGTACCTCAAGAAACGGTATTCTGCTATCATGCCCGGTTCATACAAAAGCACACCTCCCTTATTCACTTCGTTGACTCCTTCTTCTAACAAGACCCGTTCCTTGCTCAATCCGATACCTAGTTGAACCGGCATGGTAATTTCCCAACGTTTCTTACGGACAAAGATGTAGTCGAAATAAGCCGCTACATAGGACATTCTCAATTCGCGCTGTTGTTCTGTGGCTTCTCCTTCATTGTAGATGCGTACGTTGTCGTGTTCCAACCAATGAAAGCCGATTCCAAGTGCCACTTTGTTATTGAAGTTCGCACCTGCTTTGATTCCATAGGTTCGCACTGGTCTGCCAGTGACAAAGGAATTCCGGGTGTTGAATTTGGCTGTGAAGGATGGCTTTTCGTTAAACGCCAACCGCAGAGTATCAGACAAGCTCGGCTGTTGGGCCAACATATCTGTTGTACTTATAAAAAGAAGGCATAAAAAAAGAGTCCGTACCATAAGCTTACGCTATAAAGGTACGGACTCTTCAATAGGTTTATTGCGATTAGTGCTCTTCTTCTCCTGCTTTGAGTGGAGTCGTTTGAGGCACGAAGTCTTCGTCGTAATTCGGGTTTGAGTAGTCATATGCCCAACGGTGAACTACTGGCAACTCTCCTGGCCAGTTTCCGTGAATTCTTTCCACTGGAGTAGTCCACTCGAGTGTATTCGATTTCCATGGGTTCTGTACGGCTTCTTGTCCTCTGAAGATGCTGTAGAAGAAGTTGAATAGGAACAACAACTGCGCTGCACCTCCAATGATTGCGAATGTCGAAATGATTGGGTTCAAATCCATCACCCAGTCAAGGAATGGGAAGTTTGAATAGTCATAGTATCTACGTGGTGCTCCTGCCATTCCAACGAAGTGCATCGGGAAGAATACTCCGTATCCACAAACGATTGTAAGCCAGAAGTGAGCGTAACCAAGTTTCGTACTCATCATACGTCCGAACATCTTTGGGAACCAGTGGTAAATACCACCAAGCATTCCGAAGATCGCAGACATTCCCATTACAATGTGGAAGTGAGCTACTACGAAGTACGTATCGTGAACGTTCACATCCAATGCTGAATCGGCAAGGATAATTCCTGTGAGACCTCCCGTTACGAACGTTGATACCAATCCTACAGAGAATAGCATCGCTGGTGTGAACTTGATGTTCCCTTTCCAAAGTGTTGTAATGTAGTTGAAGGCTTTTACCGCTGATGGAATGGCAATCAACAATGTTGTGAATACGAATACAGAACCTAAGAATGGATCCATACCAGTAACGAACATGTGGTGACCCCATACGATGAATGAAAGGAATCCGATCGCGAGGATAGATCCGATCATGGCACGGTAACCAAAGATTGGCTTTCTACTGTTAGTCGAAATAATTTCTGATGAAATACCTAGTGCTGGTAGAAGTACGATGTATACCTCAGGGTGACCTAGGAACCAGAAAAGGTGTTGGTACAAGATTGGTGAACCACCTGTTACTGGTAGTGCCTCTCCTGCAATGTGAATTTCACTTAGGTAGAATGCTGTTCCTGCTGTTCTATCCATCAATAGCAATACAACGGCAGACACCAATACTGGGAATGAAAGTACCCCAAGAATTGCTGTTACCAAGAATGCCCAAATGGTAAGTGGAAGACGTGTCATTTTCATTCCCTTCGCACGAAGGTTGATGATTGTTACTACGTAGTTCAATCCTCCAAGAAGTGAAGAAACAACGAACAACACCATTGAAAGAAGCCACATAGTCATCCCTGTTCCTGAACCAGGCATTGCCTGAGGAAGAGCCGATAGCGGCGGATAAACCGTCCAACCACCAGATGCAGCACCGCCTTCTACGAAGAGTGAAGCAAGCATGATGAAACTAGATAGTAGGAAGAACCAGTATGACAGCATGTTCAAGAAACCTGATGCCATGTCTCGTGCTCCAATCTGAAGTGGAATCAATAAGTTTGAAAAGGTTCCAGACAATCCTCCTGTTAGTACAAAGAAGACCATGATGGTACCGTGAATAGTTACTAGAGCTAGGTATGCGTTTCTATCCAATACCCCGTCTGGCGCCCATTTTCCAAGAAGCGTTTCAAGGATTCCGAACGATTCACCTGGCCAACCCAGTTGAAGACGGAAAAGAATAGAAAGCATTACAGCTACAATACCCATCACGATTGCCGTGATTAGGAACTGCTTCGAGATCATCTTGTGATCCATTGAGAAGACGTACTTCGAAATGAAACTCTCCTCGTGGTGATGTGCTTGTGCGTGATCAGCCATTTTTCCCTTGTATTACGTTGTTCCTGTCTTGATTAATCGATGGTTGCTGTTTGATCTCCAGCGTCTGCTGGTTCAGCAACGTTATCATCAGCAGGACTTACATCTTCTGATTCGTTGTTCTCTTTTGACTCATCAACATAGAAAGTCTTCTGTTGTTCAAGCCAAGTTTTGTATTGCTCTTCTGATTGCACAACTACCTTCATTTGCATATTGAAGTGAGCCGCTCCGCATACCTTATTACAAAGCAATAGGTAATCAAATTCTTCGTTATCAGTGATCATTCGCATGCTATCAGTTGTGATAGTAGGCGTCATCTTGAATCGTGTTGGTACTCCTGGTACACAGTTCATTTGTGCACGGAAGTGAGGCATGTAAGCCGAGTGAATTACATCTCTTGATCGGAAAATGAATTCTACTTCTTGTCCAACCGGAAGGTGTAGTTCACGAACCACTTGGTCATCCAAACCAGCTTCCCACTCCATGACGTCACCAATGGTGTTGTTGTCAAGACCTAGGATACGTTGAAGTTGAAGTTCCAGACGGTAAATCTTTTCTCTTTTCGCTTCAATAGCTGCTTCTGTCAAAACCGTAGCCTTGTCAGATTCCATCATTTCTTCGATTTCAGCAATACGGTTCATGTTCACGTCTTTCCATGCGTCGTTGCCATGATGGTCATCTCCTTCTGCATGTTCGTGATCGCCATGATCATGCCCGTGATGGTCAGCTTCGTGAAGTTGGTGTTCCAATTCTTCCTTTTCAGCTGCCAACAAGCCACGCTCGTAAGCCAATTCCATTTTCAACTTGTCAACTTGCCCTTCGATTTCAGCTGTTACTTCTTCAATCCCATCATCTGTTACAATTCCCAATGGGTTTGTTGGCGTGATGAGGTTGTAAGAAGACAAACCGAATTCGCTATCTGTTCCAGCGTACCGAGCTGTCCAGTCAAATTGCTTTGAATAGATTTCTACACGTAGCGCTCCATCCTCTACTTCTCCAGTCATGGCATTCCATGTCTGCAAACCGTAGATGATTACAATGGCAAGCACCAATGAAGGAACTACTGTCCAAACCAACTCGAGTCGGTTATCATGTGGGAAGAACTTCGCTTTCCTATCCTTCTTGTAGTAGTACTTCGCAGAGAAGTAGAACAACAGTGTGTTTACTGCGAAGAATACAATGGTAATGATGATCATGTTGAAACTCATCAACGTATCAACACCAACACCGTGTTCAGAAGCAGACACTGGAAGGTAATCTCCATATTCAATAAAGAGATAAATCACTCCTGCGTAGAACAACACCATGAATACAAGCCAAAGCATTGCGTTCATTTTGTTGTCTGCAAATGAGATTTCTTCTTCTCTCGTTTTGCGGAGCTTAGCTGTTAAATCGTACACGCGGCCTAGTTGCAACAATGCTGCAATACCAACTGCGATGACTAAAATGATAAGAATCTTCATGACCAATTCTTTTCTTTCTTATTAAATGTGGAAATCCTTACTCTCTTGCAAGAATGGATGATTCTTAGGTACAAGTGGTGCTTTTGACAGCGCTCTGAATACCGAAAATATGAATAGACCGAGGAACATAATGAACATACCAACCTCTAATAAACCGAAATGGTTGTGATCGAACATGGTTCCAGGAATAACTAGCAGATATGTGTCCACGAAGTGCCCAACAAAAATCAACAGTCCAGTTGGAATGATGAAATATGGGTTTCGTTTTGCATCACGCGAGATCATCACGTAGAATGGAATCGCGAAATTGATGAAGAACATCAAAATGAATGGCGTTTTGTATTCAGTAAAGAATCGCTGAGTAAAGTACGTTACTTCTTCAGGAATATCTGAGTACCAGATCAACATGAATTGACTAAACCACAGGTACGCCCATAGCATTGAAATGGCAAACATCCATTTTGCTAGATCGTGTACGTGAGACTGTGTTAAGTCTTGGAAATAACCTTTCGTTCTGAGGTAAAGGATAGATACCAGCGCAAAGATCATTGCTCCTACCCACATTCCAGAGAAGAGGTACCAACCGAATAGCGTAGAGAACCAGTGGGTGTCAATAGACATAATCCAATCCCAAGCTAAGGTTGAAGAGAACACGGCAAAGAACACCAAGAATAGTGCACTTCGTCTGTGTACTTTAAAGTGTCTTTCAATACTTGCTTCTTTGTCTTCTTCCAGTGACCATTTTCTGAAAAGACGAGCAAAAATCAAGAATACAGCCAAGTAAACAAATGTTCTCCCCCAGTAGAATAATGGGCTGAAGTATGCTGACTTGTTTGCAATAATTTCATCGTAGTTGGTATTGAGCACAGCTCCAGTTTCCGTAGCCTCTGCACAGTGTGCATGTCCGTCTGCCTCAATCACATATTCGCAGTACAACGTTGAGTCCATCCAGTGGTACAGGTGGTGTACGTGTGCTTGTCCTGCAATCAAGACAATCAATATCACACCCAGACCGATTGGTAAGTAACCAACGAACATGGCTTCGAACATACGTTTCACGTAAGCAGACCAACCTACCTCTGCGGCATACTGCAGTGCATAGAAGAATAGCGCACCCAATGCAATGGCAGTAAAAAAGAAGCCATTCACGAGCAGGTTTGCCCAAAATCGTTGATTGAGGTGGGTATCACCTCCTGATGTAAACAGCCCGACGAGTAATCCGACGATTCCAATCACCATTAAGGCAATTGATACTGTTTTAGCTTTTCCTTCGAACTTGAAATCCATGGTCGCGTTCTTCGTAAAGTGTGTTTCGTTCTATTATCCTTGAGTAGTGTCATCAGCATCTGGCTCAGCTGCATCAGTTGCTGCATCTGCCTTCGGCTCCATCACATTCCCATTTTCATCGAATTCTGGCATTGTTCCGCCATTCTGCAATACTTGCACGTATTGAATCACTTGCCAACGTTCTTTTTGAGAAAGTTGAGAAGCATGTGATCCCATCAATCCTTTTCCGTACTGAATTGAGTGGTACATGTTTCCTTCTGGCAGGTCTTTCAATTTCTCACTGTAAGAAGGGATTCCTTCGATGTGACCATTCTTCGAAATGGTTCCATTTCCTTTTCCTTCTTCACCATGGCAGTGGATGCACATGATTTCGTAGATCTCTTGACCTTCTTCAATGTTTGCCTGTGTTGTTGGCAACGGGCTTGTCAGTCCAGCTCCAGCTGCCTCATAACCTTCCGTTGTGTTTGGGTATGGGTAAGGCATTCCAAATGCCATTTGGTCTCCCATGTAGGCAATTGAACCTTGAGCTGGCTTTCTTGCCGACATGCGTGAATTCAACGAATCAACTTGGCTTTCACCAAAATGATACGGATCCATGCCGTAGTCAACATAAGCTTCAATAGCCGGTGAGCGGTACATGTCAGGCATGTACTCTAATCCAGGACTATTTTCGTCGCTGATGCACGAACCCAATAGGGCCGCCACACAGAGAAATAAGAATGTATTTTTAAGCAACATAGCGTTGATCTTACTCGTAATCTTTAATGCTTAGTTCAACAAGGGGTGTGTCTTTCAACATCCCT
Source organism: Flavobacteriales bacterium (assembly GCA_029245065.1). Lineage (GTDB taxonomy): Bacteria > Bacteroidota > Bacteroidia > Flavobacteriales_D > Sanyastnellaceae > JAQWQB01. The sequence goes on from JAQWQB010000140.1 coordinate 17,660, forward strand.
TCAATTTCGTCCGCAGAATTACTGTGGTTCTCATCTGTTGTAATTTCCATTACGAACATATGGTCAGTTGTTCTAGGGTCAGGGTTGGTAGCGGGCATTCCTGGCAACGTTCCATTTCTTAGGAAGTAGGTAATTGCCATTCCGTGTGCGCCACACAGTACAGAAAACTCAAACGTTACTGGAATGAAAGCTGGCAAGTTCTCAATAAGAGAGAAACTTGGCTTACCTCCAATGTTCATTGGCCAGTCGTGGATCATGAAGTACCACATACCTAACAGTGCTAAGCATGTTCCTCCGGTTGCATACATGAAGGCAGCGATTGCCAAACGAGTTCGTTTTACTCCGATGATTGGATCCAATCCGTGAAGTGGGAACGGTGAGTACACCTCCTTCACTTTCAATCCTTTCGCAACGAGTGTTTCTGCAGCGCGCATTAACACATCGTCATCATCGTACATCGCATGAAAGACTTTTTTGCTCATCTTCTACTGCTTAGTGATTGTCTGTATTATGTAATTTCTTGTAATTCTCTCCTGAAGACTTCAAAATAGTCTTCAACTCATTCAGTGCCAATACTGGGAAGAACCTAGCAAATAGCAAGAAGAGTGTTCCGAAGATTCCGATTGTTCCAACGAAGATTCCAATGTCAATTGGAGTTGCGTGGAATTCACCCCATGATGAAGGATCGTAATCTCTGTGGATAGATGTTACGATAATCACGTAACGCTCGAACCACATACCAATGTTTACCACGATTGACAACACAAATGTGAAAGCCAATGACGTTCTAAGTTTCTTGAACCAATATAGCTGAGGCGAAATCACGTTGCAGGTCATCATGATCCAGTACGACCAGGCATACGGTCCGGAGAATCTATTGATGAAGGCATATGATTCATACTCAACTCCTGAGTACCAGCTAATGAAAAGCTCTGTTAAGTAAGCCACACCTACGATAGAACCCGTAACAATGATTACGATGTTCATGTACTCGATGTGCTTCGTATGGATGTACGCCTCCAGCTTCATTGCTTTACGCATGATGAGAAGCAAGGTTTGTACCATGGCGAATCCTGAGAATACCGCTCCAGATACGAAGTATGGAGGGAAGATGGTGGTGTGCCATCCTGGAATTACAGAGGTTGCGAAGTCCATTGATACAATCGAGTGAACCGAGAATACAAGTGGAGTAGCGATACCTGCTAATACAAGCGACACTTCTTCAAAACGCGTCCAGTTCTTTGCTCTACCTGACCAACCGAAACTCAAGATTCCGTAGATTTTCTTAGGCAGTGGTTTCACCATTCTATCTCTGATGGTTGCGAAATCAGGAATCAATCCAATGTACCAGAATACCAGTGACACCGAGAAATAAGTCGAGATCGCGAATACATCCCATAGGAGTGGCGAGTTAAAGTTTACCCATAGTGAACCGAATTGGTTTGGCAATGGGAATACCCAGTAACCGACCCATAAACGCCCCATGTGAATACCGGGGAATATGGCGGCCATGATTACGGCGAAGATGGTCATCGCCTCGGCAGAACGGTTAATCGCCATACGCCATTTCTGACGGAATAGGAGTAGTACTGCGGAGATCAGTGTACCGGCGTGTCCGATACCAACCCACCATACGAAGTTCGTGATATCCCACGCCCAACCTACAGTTTTGTTCAATCCCCAAACTCCAATACCTGTTCCAATTAGGTACATGATACAGCCTACGCCGTAAAGAGCGACCAAACCGGTCAAAGTCACAAGGATTTTCCACGTTCGTGGAGCTGATCCTTCAATAGGGCCTACTACGTCGTTTGTGATGTCTTGGTAAGACTTATCACCGAAAATGAGGGGTTCCCTTATAGCTGCTTCTCTTTGCATGGATAGCGGTCTTTTATGCTTCCTCTTCAATGTTACGAACCTTCGTCATGTAGAAGATATTTGGCTTCACACCAACTTCTTCCAATGCGTGGTACGCACGATTATTTTCAGAAGTCTCACGGACTTCAGATTTCTTGTCATTCAAGTCTCCAAACTTGATTGCTCCAACAGAGCAAGCTTCTGCACATGCAGTCACTACATCTCCATCTGCAACTGGCGTGCTGTTCTTCTTCGCCTCAAGCTTTCCAGCCTGAATACGTTGAACACACATGCTGCACTTCTCCATCACCCCACGTGCACGAACTGTAACATCAGGGTTCAGTACCATACGCGTTAGCATATCTTGAGAAGGGTTCACGTTCTTGAACTTGTCATAGCCCATGTAGTTGAACCAGTTGAAACGACGCACTTTGTAAGGACAGTTGTTCGCACAATAACGTGTTCCAATACAACGGTTGTAGGTCATTTGGTTCAGACCTTCATTGCTATGTGTTGTTGCAGCTACCGGACAAACTGTTTCACACGGTGCGTGGTTACAGTGCTGACACATCATTGGCATGTGAACTGTCTGAGGATTATCTCCAGGACGTTCCATTCTGCCGTAGCTATCAATCACACCTACTCCTTCTTCTTCTCCTCTTTCTAGACTGTAGTCAGAAGAGTAGAAACGGTCAATACGCAACCAGTGCATATCACGGTGACGGTGAACTTCGTCTTTACCTACCACAGGAACGTTGTTCTCAATATGGCAAGCTGTAACACAAGCACCACACCCTAGGCATGAGCTCAAATCAACTGTCATTCCCCAGCGGTGACCAACACCCTCTACTGGGTGCTCATGCCACATGTCGAATTCACTGATTCCAACTTTATCGCTTGAATCAATTTTTCCATCGCCATTTACATCGCGGTGAACATTCAAAGCGTGTTTTTTATTCCAAGATGCTTCTCCTTTCGCCTTGCTCTTTTCAGCAAGGTAAGCACCAATTGTTGTCTCTTTAACCACAGAATCACGTCCCATGTACGTGCTGTGCATTTGAGTTGAAGCGAGGTTGTATTCTCCTCCTTCTACTTGCTCAATTGCTACATCTGTGTTGTTGTATACAGGGAAACCATTCTTCATGGTCACGAATGGGAATACATTGGCACCAACTGGCTTCATGTTTCCGTTTTCGTCCTTCACGTGTTCTCCGTTCTCTTTTGTTTCGAAAGCGGCACGTCCAATTTTTTCGTTTCCTGCACCACGACCATATCCTAAAGCGATACCAATGGTACCTGGCTTTTGACCTGGCTGAGGGAATACAGGCAATTCAACGGTTGAACCATTTGCTGTTACACGAACAACAGACGCTGGGTCCCTTTGTCCGAGCTTCAAGCTCATTCCCATTGCTTCCATGTCTGCGAATGACATGGTCACATAGTTGTCCCACGTCACCTTCGTTACCGGGTCAGGCAACTCTTGGCACCAAGGGTTAGCAATGTGGCTTCCATCTCCAATACCAGTCTTCTGGTAAAGGAATACTTGCCAATTGCCTCCATTTTCTTTCTTCACATTTGAAACGGCGTCCGCAACATTCATGCTAGCAACAGCAGCAGGTGCTTCTTCAGCAGCCGTATCAACAGCTTCAACGGCCGGTGCAGCAGCTGCTGCCTGAACCATCATACCATTGTGAACAGCTTTGTTCCAATCTTGGTCTGTGTACATGCCTGCAGCTCCATAAGCTGGGTTGTACGTTTGACGAAGGAAAGTATAGTAATCCATATCCATACCAGCCCACTTCAAGAGCGACTCTTGTGCGGCACGTGTATTGAATAGCGGAGTAATCGTTGGTTGAACTAGATCTACACGTCCAGCAGTTAAGCTGAGGTCGTTCCAAGATTCTAGCCAGTGGTTATCTGGACAGATAACGCTGCATTTGCTTGCTGTTTCATCAGCAAGACCATTCATAGCCACAGACATCTTCACTTTCGCAAGACCTTCTGTAAACTCTGATGATGATGCCCAAGAGTAACCTGGGTTCGCTCCGTATACTACCAACGCATCTACTTGACCACCCTTCATGTCGCGAACGAGGTCAGCAAATGCTTTGTCGTTTCCTTGGAACATGTTAATTGGAGTAGCCGTATCTATCGTAACGCCGTAGTTACCAAGCTCATTGTTGATTGCGTTAACAATACGCTGAACATCCGGATCATTGCTTCCTGCAACAACCAATGACGCTCCTTTATTAGCCTTCAACGCGTTCACCGCATTGTTGAGGGCCATTTCAGCAACACCTTCTACACTTGCATTCCCTCCAGTCAATCCGGCTAGAATTGCCGCAGCAACTTTACCTTCTTGGTCTGGTTTGATTTGAACACGTGTATCAGCGTTGGTACCTGTCAATGACATTTGACCTTCGAACTGGAAGTGACGAGACATCCACTCTCCTTCTGGCTTACGACGCATTGCGTAATCTGGAGCGTAAAGGTTTGAAGTCAACCAGTTTGCCAAGAAATCAGCTCCAATGCTCACCACCACTTTCGCGTTGTCGAACTTGTATGTTGGAATGATTGCCTGACCCATGGTCATTCTATTCGCTTCGCGCATTCCGCTGTACGAAATAGCATCGTACTGAACGTGAGAAGCGTTGTATTTCGCCTTGAACACGTCGATTGCGCGCTGTGTACTAGGAGAAACAACGGTATTTGAAAGAAGTACTACTCTTCTAGCTGAAGATAGTCCGTCCATCACTGCCTTGTCTGCATCACTCCAAGAAGCAGCAGATCCGCCCATCATTGGTCCTTGCAAACGTGCTGAATCATAAAGACCAAGCACAGAAGCATTGATACGCGCATTTAAGGCACCTTTTGCGATTCCATGATTGCGGTTTCCTTTAATGAAGATTGGACGACCTTCTCTTGTTTTCACAAGGAGGCTTCCGTAATCATTACCGTCGTAGTAAGTACTTGCGTAGTAATTCGCAATTCCAGGAGTAATTTCTTCTGGCTTGTTTACGTATGGCACCGATTTGATCACAGGTGTCTCACATGCAGCAAGCGTAGCAGCCGTGATAGAGAACCCCATAAACTTGAGGAAGTCTCTACGACCCGTGCTTGTTTCATTAAGACGGTCATCACCGAGGAATTCATCTACGCTGGGTTGCCCAGGGAATTCTTCTTTAACGGCTTCCTGATACGCCTCTGTCTTCTCGAGTTCTTCGAGGTCGCTCCAGTATCGCTTTGTGTTACCCATTTGTCCTGACTTCATATATTAATAGTGGCACTTAGAGCATTCCCATCCCCCAAGTTCCTTAACTGTCACCTTTTCGTCTTCGAGGTATTTACGCAGTTCCTCGTTTCCGCGCATGTCGTCTTTGAGACGGTTATGAATTTCCTCGTAGTATCCGTTATCTGTAGTTGTTACACCAACTTCTGCCTTGTTGTGGCATTCGATACACCATCCCATTGTAAGAGTAGGCTTCGAAAGCTGGATCAAACCAGGATAATCATCTACGAGTGCATTGATTTCCTCCACTGGAGCAATTCGTCCGCCTTTGAATGTTTGCACATCTCCGTGGCAGTTCTGACATTGCAACCCAGCCACTTCAACGTGCTGAGAGTGATTGAAATATACGTGGTCTGGGAGGTTGTGCACCTTCACCCATTCGATTGGTTGTTCTTCGTAATCTTCGATGTACTGACCGTTTTCAGGATTGAAACCGATCGCAGCGTAGATCTTACCAAGCTCTTCACCACCCCAACGAGATCCATTCTTGATTCCTTTGTGGCAGTTCATACAAACATTCGTTGATGGAATACCTGCGTGTTTTGACTTGGAAGCTGAACTGTGGCAGTACTGACAATCTACTTCGTTCTCACAAACGTGAATACTGTGGTAGAATTTGATTGGTTGTTCTGGGTAGTACCCTTCGTAAACGCCTACCTCCATAGCTCCTTTGTAGGCCATGGTGATGAAAACAGCAGTAATAAACAATCCTGCAACAGATACCCAGGCCAAATGCCTCCAAGCCCATGCCTTCGCAGACTCAAAGTAAGACATGCTTGGTAGCGGCTCCTTTCCTTCTGATTCCAATTTAGCGTTCTCCAAGCTCTTCTTCACAGAGCCAGCAGAAACCGCAATGATGACAAACAACACAAACAAGATCAAGAACCAGATGGCTGAAGAGCTGTCTGAGTCTTCTGTTTGCATTTCGTCTATCGTAAGACACTCATTCTCTGAAAGCACAGGCTCAGCCACATCTGGTGGGTTCTGCACATAGGCCATGATGTCTTTCACATCGGCAGCAGATACTGCCTGGGCAGTCATCCACCCATACGTCCCAACGTAACGCTCAACAAGAGACTTTACGTAAGGATCTCCTGTAGCCGCCGCACCTTGTGGATTTTGGATCCACTTCACCAACATTTCGTCAGAAGAATCCCAACGATCCTTGATTCCGGCAAGTCCAGGGGCCGCCAATACTTCAGCAGTCACTTTGTGACAAGAAGCGCAGTTCGCTTTGAAAAGCGACTCGCCATTTGCAATATCACCTTCGTCCCATATACCGGCGAATACTGGCGATAGCAGGGCAAAGGATAGCATGAGGGTTAGCGCTCTTAATGCGCTTTGAAATTTCGTCATTCCTTTAGATGGTAGGTTCATCTCTATTCTTTGTTGGATCAGAACGGACATATAATCGCGGGCAAATTTATGGGATTTTAACACTCAGAGCGGGGCTGGCTGACAAAATTGTGACACTCTTTCCTAATTTAAAATCGTTCTAAATTAGCACCTGTTGGGTCAATAATTATGGTTTTCAGCGTTTAACGTCCATGAATCAGCGCTTAACAGGTATGGCACAGTTCGTGCATGAAAATTATCATAGTTTTGCAACGTAGATTTTTGACATGAAAAAGACCGCATCCATCCTGTGCACGCTTGCACTTTTAACTGTTTCCTCACAGTCGTTCTCCCAAGATGATTCTTCTTGGTGGAGAAAGCTATTTAAGAAGGAAACGGTGGAAGAAATGAAAACGGAGGAACAGGAGGAGAAGCCTGCTCCAGTACCTCAAGATACCGTGAAGACATCACCCATTGATGCCCCAGTTGAAGTGGTTCCTACCGTGCCATCAATGTTGGACCGTCCGGGAAAGATTGAGGTTAGTACACCCAACCATTTCACCAAGTTAGATAGCACTTTCCGAAAGAACCCTCCTGCCTTGGAAGGGTATCGCATTCAAATTTATTTTGGTGATTTAGAAAAGGCGCGTGCTATTCGCACCGGATTTTTGAACAGTACAAAAGCACATCCGTGTTACCTTGAACAGAACCCACCGAGTTTCGTTGTTCAAGTGGGCGACTTTCGCACTTCATTGGACGCTCACAGAGCGCTGGAAGAGATTAAACTGAATTATCCAGGTGCTTTGGTAGTGCCTGCGGAAATTGAGATTCCTCGATAGGCTTATCGACAATAACGTAGTGATGACTGCAAGTAATAGTAGTCACTAAAAAGGCCCAACAGATGTTGAGCCTTTTTTTATGTCGTTCAGATTCGTATCAGCGGTATGCTGTTTACTTATCTGTAAGTTTCTGTTTCACTTCTACTTCTTCGAACGCTTCGATTTGATCGCCTTCTTGGATATCGTTGAACTTGTCTACGTTCAATCCACACTCGTATCCTTTCGACACATCTTTCACGTCGTCTTTGAATCGCTTCAAAGATCCTAGCTTACCAGTATGGATAACAATTCCATCTCTAATGACACGGATCTTGTTGTTACGTGCGATTTTTCCGTCAAGGACGAAGCAACCTGCAATGGTACCCACTTTCGAGATCTTGAATGCTTCACGTACTTCAGCAGTTCCAAGTACACGTTCTTCAATACGTGCAGAAAGCATGCCTTCCATGGCTTCTTTCATTTCTTCGATTGCCTTGTAGATGACAGAGTACAAGTTGATTTGAATTTCTTCGTTCTCAGCTAGTTTTCTAGCACCCGCAGATGGTCTCACTTGGAAACCAATGATGATGGCGTCAGAAGCTGATGCGAGGAGTACATCACTCTCAGAAATCTGTCCAACTGCTTTGTGAATGATGTTCACGGCAATTTTCTCAGTTGACTGTTTTTCGAGTGCATCACTCAAGGCTTCGATCGAACCATCCACATCACCTTTGATGATCAGGTTCAACTCCTTGAATTCTCCGATAGCAATACGACGTCCGATTTCTTCAAGCGTCATATGACGTTGTGTACGAACTCCCTGCTCACGTTGCAATTGCTGACGTTTCGCTGCAATAACTCGCGACTCCTTTTCGTCTTCCAATACGTGGAATTTATCTCCGGCGCTAGGTGCACCGCTGAGTCCAAGCATGGAAACTGGCATAGAAGGTCCCGCCTCATCGATTCGTTGACCACGTTCATTGTACATGGCCTTTACACGTCCACTGTACTGTCCAGCAAGGATCGCATCTCCAACACGAAGTGTACCGCCTTCTACTAGAAGTGTACATACATATCCTCGCCCTTTATCAAGTGATGATTCAATTACCGTACCTAGAGCACGTTTATCACCATTTGCTTTGAGTTCAAGAAGTTCCGCTTCGAGCAATACTTTTTCAAGCAGGGCATCGATGTTGGTTCCTTTCTTTGCTGAGATTTCTTGAGACTGGTATTTTCCACCCCAATCTTCAAGAAGAATATTCATTTGGGATAGTTCCTCGCGAATCTTGTCTGCATTCGCGGTATCTCTATCCATCTTGTTCAGAGCGAAGATCATTGGAATACCAGCTGCCTGAGCGTGGTTAATGGCCTCTTTTGTTTGAGGCATTACCGCGTCATCTGCCGCAATAACAATGATAGCTAAATCGGTTACCTGAGCTCCACGAGCACGCATGGCCGTAAAGGCCTCGTGACCAGGAGTATCTAGGAAGGTAATGGTCTTACCGGTGTCAAGCATTACGTTGTATGCTCCAATGTGCTGGGTGATTCCCCCTGCCTCACCGGCAATTACGTTAGCTGCACGGATGTGGTCAAGAAGCGATGTCTTACCGTGATCTACGTGACCCATTACCGTTACGATAGGCGGGCGTTCTTCTAGATCTTCTGGCTTATCTTCCTCTTCTTGGATTGCCTCTTGCACTTCAGCACTTACAAATTCTGCTTCGAAACCGAATTCCTCCACAATAATTTGAATGGTTTCTGCGTCCAATCGTTGGTTGATAGACACCATGATACCGAGCGACATACAAGCAGAGATCACATCATTCACGCTGGTATTCATCATTGTTGTCAATTCTGACACCGTAACGAATTCCGTTAATTGAAGCACTGTTGATGCTTCTTCTAGTCTTGCTGCTTCTTCTTCTTGTTTCGCGGCACGTTCATCACGTTTCGCTCTACGCAGTTTAGAAGACTTGGATTTACCTGCTCCACTAAGGCGTGCAAGTGTTTCCTTGATTTCTTTCTGGATATCCGCTTCGGTAATCTCTGGCTTCTTATCGCCTCTACCTTTACCACGGTTATTTCCACCTCGGTTATTTCCTCCGCGGTTGTTTCCACCACCACGGTTATTATTTCCGCCTGAATTACCTCCACCTGGAGTATCAGTTGAAATACGTTTTCTTTTGCGCTTTTTACGCAAATCAGGATCAGACGAAGAAGCCACAGGTTGCTTTTTCTTCGGTCTTTCCACAGGAAGTTCAATTTTCCCAACTACTGTTGGGCCAGCAAGCTTTTGTGCTTCTGCACGAACAACCGTTTTCGGTTCTGCTTTCGCTGGTTCAGCTGGCTTCTCAGCAGCAGCTTCTTTTTTCGGCTCTTCCTTTTTCGGAGCTTCTTTTTTCGGCTCTTCTTTCTTTGCTGCGGGAGTTTCCTTCTTTTCAGCTGGTTTGTCTGCTGCCTTCTTCTTCTTTTTAGGAGCTAGGGCATCTAGGTCAACCTTGCCAACTACTTTAGGAGTTGTTGGCTTCGCTTCTTCAGCTGGCTTCTCTTCTTTTGTAGCGGGCGCTTCCTCTTTTGCTGGTTCAACTTTCGCTTTAGGAGCGGGTGCCTCTTCTTTCACTTCTGGTTCAGGAGTGCTTTCAGGAGCAGGCGCTTCCTCTTTCGCTGGTTCAGCTTTTGCTTCAGGAGCAGGAGCTGGCGCTTCTTCTGTCTTTTTCGCAACTTCTGGTTGCTTTTCAGACTGCTGGAATTGCGTCAAATCGAGTTCGAATTCTTCCTCTTCAGGCTTTTCCTTCTCTTTCTTAGACGATTCCAACGTAATCGTTTCGCGTTCGGTACGTGTTCGAGTCTGCGACTTGGCCTTTTCCTTCAACTTCTTTTCATCAGCGAAGGCACCACGCAGCATGTCGTACACATCTGGATTTATCTTGGTATTCGGGCTACTTTCAACCTCGATACCTCGACCATCCAAATATTCAACAATAGTGGTAATACCCACGTTAAACTCGCGGGCTACCTTACTTAGTCGTACCGGTTTTTTTACTTCGGACATATATTGTTTCCTGTATTCACTCTACTAGTTGGCTTTGAGTAAATGTTACTCAAACTCCGAGCTCAAGATACGTACTACTTCGCGTACGGTCTCGACCTCTAAATCTGTTCTTTTCGCTAGTTCTTCTGGTTCTAGTTCCAAGACACTTCGTGCTGTATCACACCCAATGCCTTTCAATGCATCAATGATCCAGCTATCAATTTCATCTGCAAATTCTTCCAGCTCAACGTCATCTAGTTCAGCTTCAGATTCACGGTAAACGTCAATTTCAAATCCAGTCAAACGACTCGCAAGCTTGATGTTATGTCCGCCCTTACCAATGGCAAGAGAAACCTGATCAGGCTTCAAGAAAACGTCTGCTTTCATGTTCTCGTTGTCAAGCGTAATCGAAGAGATTTTCGCAGGACTGAGCGCACGTGAAATAAGAAGTTGTTCATTGGCAGTAAAGTTAATTACGTCAATGTTTTCATTCTTCAATTCGCGCACAATACTGTGGATACGAGCACCTTTCATACCAACACAAGCTCCTACTGGATCAATACGATCATCGTAAGACTCTACTGCTACTTTTGCTCTTTCTCCTGGCTCGCGTACAATTTTCTTAATGGTGATAAGTCCATCAAACACTTCTGGTACTTCTTGTTCGAAAAGGCGCTCCAAGAATTCTGGCGCTGTTCTCGACAAGATGATTCGAGGTGTATTATTTCGCATATCTACCTCGGCTACAACCGCTCTTACTGTGTCTCCTTTTTTGAAGTAGTCACTTGGGATTTGGTTGGTCTTTGGCAGCACTAATTCATTGTCTTCATCATCTACAACAAGGATTTCGCGCTTCCAGATTTGGTATACCTCACCGGCAATAATCTCTCCAACACGTTCCTTATACTTCTGGTAGATGTGATCTTTCTCCAGCTCAAGCACACGTGAAACCAAGTTTTGGCGCATTGAAAGCACGTTACGTCTTCCAAATTGCTCAATCTTAATTTCTTCGGACACTTCTTCACCAATTTCGAAGTCATCTTCGATTTTGAGTGCTTCGGTGATTCCGATTTCCATGTTCTCCTCTTCTACGTCATCATCTGCAACGATTTCTCTGTTGCGCCAGATTTCAAGGTCACCCTTGTCTGGGTTGATAATGATATCAAAGTTCTCGTCAGATCCATAATGTTTGATAATCATGGCTCTAAAAATGTCTTCCAAGATGGCAAGCATCGTCTCACGATCAATGTTTTTAAGTTCTTTAAAGTCTTGGAAAGACTCATTTAGGTTGACAACATTCATTGTTCCTTATTTAAATGAAATGACCACTTTGGCCACTTTGATGTCTTCAATTTTAATTTCGTGCACTTCTTCTACCCACTCTTTCGATTTTCGCCCTTCAATGCGGCGCTTTTCTCTGGTGGTTAGCTGAATGGCTTCGTCTCCAACTTCATTCATTACTCCTTCAATACTTCCGCCCTCAAGAAGAGACAACTTCATTGAACGTCCTATGTTCTTTTTGTACTGACGCAAGACTTTCAAGGGTTGATCTAAACCTGGAGAAGACACTTGGAGTGAAAAATCTTCAACTTCTCGATCAAAGGATCCTTCTATTAACCTACTTACTTTAACACAGTCAGTGATGGCTATTCCATTGTCATTATCAACAAGAACCCGAATGTCATTTTGAGACGACACTTCGACACTCACAGCGAAGATGGGCGAGTCGCCGAATTCCGCTTCAATTAAGTGTTCCACTTGTGATTTAGTGATCATGAAAGAATGATTAATAAAAAGAGGGACTTACTGCCCCTCTCCTGAAGAATCCCCATTTCTGATGCAAATATAGTAAAACCCTTTATGAAACGACTCGGTTTAAGAAATCTTTCATTTTAACCTAACATATGCCTTCATCGCACACCAAGAAGGCACCTCTTTCGTTAGAATACAATGGGTTGTGAATAAACTACAGGGACCCTATCCGAAGTCTTTCTAGTAGCACAGTACCTTTGAATCAAATTTCCAATTATGAAGCGCCTTATTGCTTGTTTACTCGTTTTAATTTCAGTGGTTTCTTTTGGCCAGAAACAACACTATGCAGACTTCTATGAAGGAAGCAAAAAACGTTCTGAAGGCTTCTATGAGCGTGGCCTCGAACACGGACAATGGACCTGGTGGTTCGAAAACGGAGAAGTGAAAGAGACTTCTATTTATTATTTCGGTCAACTAGACGGCCCAACCCTCACTTACTACGACAATGGCCAACTGAAACAGGAGGGCTATTTTATCAAAGGTGTGCAAGACAGCATCATGCGTTCTTTTTCCAGAGATAGCGTGCTATTAGAAGAAGGTAAATACCGGAACGGCCGGAAAGTGAGCGAATGGAATTATTGGTTCGAAAATGGAGATGTCATGCTCCAAGAAATTTACCTCGATTCACTGAAGGAAGTATTCTATTTCCGGGATGAAGAAAAAGAGCAATTAGTAGATGGAACAGGCATCTACTTCGAGCGGTACCCGAATGGAACCAAAAAATTCGAGACAACCTATCAAAACGGACGAAAAAACGGGAGTCATATTGCTTGGTATAGCGATGGAACGGTGAAGGAAGAAGGAACATTTGAAGCACACCGGAGAGCTGGTGTTTGGAAGGAATACTTTCGAGATGGGTCCATTGAACGTGAAGCGCAGTTTACCAATGGCGAGCTGAACGGGACCTTCAAGCAATACTTCAGGGATGGCATCACCGATGTAGAAGGTACGTATGCCGACGGAAAGAAAAACGGAGATTGGACGTGGTATTTCAGAGATGGACAGGTTGATATGCAAGGACCTTTTGAAGCAGACCTTCAGCAAGGAGCATGGACCTATTACTACGGCAATGGCAATGTCCATTATGCTGGGAATTACCAAAAAGGGGAAATGGACGGGGTTTGGAATTACTTCTATTTCACCAGTGAAAAATGGAAAACGGGAAGTTACAGCGCAGGTCTCAAACAAGGCACCTGGAATTACTGGTTCGAAAATGGAAATGATTTGATGACGGGTACTTTTGTTGATGACTTGGAAAATGGTGAATGGACTAGCTGGTACGAAAACGGAAACACTAAGGACGTTGGAAACTACACTCGCGGGAAATTAGACGGCAATTGGAAAGGTTGGTATCCGAATGGGGTGAACAACTATGAAGGTGCGTGGAAAAATGATTTCCGGGTTGGCATTTGGTCATTCTGGTGGGAAAATGGAAAACCGCATGAAGTAGCTGAATATGACAACGAAGGTGTTCGCAACGGAAAGTGGGAATCGTACAACCAAGCTGGGATTTTAGAACAGAAAGGAAACTACAAAGCAGGTATGCCAGACGGTAAATGGTCTTACTACTTCCCAAATGGCTCTATTCAACGAATGCATAATTACAAGCTCGGACGAATGGACGGACTTTCTGTTACGTATGACCGCAGAGGAAGGAAACTTCAAGAAACGGAGTACAAAATGAACAGGAAACACGGTAAATTTGTTACCTACAACGATCGTACCGGTGAAATTGAGCAGCATTTGATTTTTGAAAACGGTAAGATGGTAAAGACCGTCAAGGGATTGATGGAGTAAAAATTGACCTAACACTCATCAACGTTACATAGCATGTCCTACGTTTTGGAAATGATTGCTGAAGGGGAACACCAACGGCAAGATTTTAAAATGCGCATTGAGGATTCGCGGAAAATTGCGAAAACCCTCGTGGCTTTCGCCAATACTGATGGCGGAAGACTCTTGATTGGAGTGAAAGACAATGGAAGCGTTAGTGGAGTAAATGCTGAGGAAGAGTACCACATGATTGAAGCGGCAGCCGAAATGTATTGCAAGCCCGCAATTTCCTTTTCAACCCAAGTGTGGAAATCAAATTTCAAAGCGGTCTTGGAAGTCATTGTTGAACCCTCTTTAAAGGGTCCACACTTCGCCCAAGATGATGAAAAAGAGTGGCACGCTTATCAACGAAGGGAAGACCGAAACATCAGGGCGAATGGCGTGTTATTAAAAGTGTGGCAACACAAGGCTCAAGACATGAATGACGATTTTGAGTACACTAGACCTGTTCATAAGCTGTTCAAGGCTCTTCGAAACAATAACTCCATAGGATTTAAAAAAGTGAGTCGAATTGTTCGAATGAATCGCCTTCGAACGGAGGAATTGCTCGCGAAGCTTGTAGTATGGGAAGTGATAGACATGCAATTTAATGACAGCGGATGCCATTTTGTGTTGCTCGATGAAGGAAAAGCAGCGTTGAAAGAAAATGATGCTGAAGGAATCCAATAAATTCGCTGATAAAAACAGACATTACATACGATTTACATGAATCAATCGTTCACACATAGCACCAAGACACCTTTTATGCGTACCGCTTTTTCCTTGCTATTTGCCCTCATTACCTCATCGCTTACCGCTCAACTGGAAGTTGGAGGCTGGAGAGAACACCTCCCTTACGGCGAAACCATAGATGTCACCCACGGCGATGGAAAAATTTTCTGCGCCACCCCTTTCTCTTTGTTTTCATTCGATACGGAAGACAATAGCATACAGCGCATCAGCAAGGTAGACCTTCTTTCAGGTTCTGACCTTTCTGCCATTCACTTCGATGACGCAACTTCAACCCTCATTGTGGCTTATGAGTCAGGAAACGTAGACCTATTAACAGGGTCCACTTCTTTTAACATGTCAGATATTGCCCAGAGTAATGTTTTTGGGAGCAAGCGCGTGAACGAAATTTTAGTGAATGACAACTTGGCCTACCTCAGCTGTGGATTCGGCATTGTGGTGCTCAACATAGAGCGAAGAGAAGTGGCAGACACCTGGTTTCTTGATGGACAGGACAACCTTCTTGAAGTGAACGCTTTGGAATATGATGACGTTTATTGGTATGCGGCAACCGAGGTGGGAATTTATAGAGCGGAGCGAAGTAACCCTGTATTGGCCAACTTTGAAGCGTGGGAATTGATGACTGATGTTCCCGTTGAAAATGCGAACTACACAGACATTATGATCCAGAATGATCAATTGTTCGTGGTGCGTGAAATTGAAGATGGTAGTGAAGTGTGGTATGCATCCATTACCGATTTGAACTGGGCCATTCTGCCAGGCTATGAATCTACTGTTGTGCACGATATCAATAGCGGTGATGGAAGATTTGCCGTGGCATCCTTAAATCAACTTGAGATCTTTAATGACGATCTTTCTGTGGTATCTACTCATGGTTCCATTGCTTCAGTTAACATTGATCCGACGGCCCTATTGTTTGATAACAACAACAATGTGTGGTTCTCGAATTTTCAAGGTGGGCTCTTACTTCGTCCATTTGATGGGTTCGAATTCAGCTACCAGCCTTCAGGTCCTGATTTCTTCAATGCACGACGAATTGATAGCTACAACAAAAACACATGGATTGCCTCTGGAGGAGTTGATGGGACCTGGACAAACAACTACGATAAAAAAGGTATTTACGGATTGGTGAATGATGAATGGGTGAACCTGTTTCCGCAGGCTGGGGAGAATGACATCACTTCGATCAATGACTACATGTCGGTTACCATCAATCCCATTGACAACGAAACAATCTTCTTGGGCTCTTGGGAAGAGGGGTTGGTTCAAGTAAAAGGCACCGAAGTAGTTGAAATCTACAATGAACTCAACAGTCCTTTGGAAATTGCTGACTTTGGCGGTTCTCCGCGAATTGGTGTTGCCGGCGTTGATTACGATCAAGATGGAAACTTATGGTACACCAACGCTTATTCTAAAAACCCGCTTCAGGTGAGAAAATCCAACGGTGAGTTTGTGGCCTACAATTTCAATCCTGAAATTGGAAGTGATGTTTTTCTGGGCGATGTAGTTGCTTCCCGTCAAGGGTTTGTCTGGGCTAT
>JAQWQB010000009.1 GCA_029245065.1 Flavobacteriales bacterium
AAGTGGGTATGGTAAACGGGCATCTCAATGTAAACCGTGTCTCCTTTAAGCAACATTGCAGTCTCAATAATCTCTTCGGCATTGTGAAAAAGAATCAGGTCGTTTTCGGAAATGGTAATGCGTTGAATGAGGTCAACACTATCCAAACGCATAGACATGGTCCAGTCTCCAGGAGATGGTGTGACGGGCGTTTTAGTTGTTTGAGCGGGATCGGATGTAGGTTGACAGCTTGCGAGGGCAATGGCAACAATAAGGAGGAGGCTAAATCGCATAGAAGGTGAAAATAGAAAAAAGCCCCGACATATTGTCGAGGCTTGTTCTTTTATAGGTCAAATTTAATTCCTTGAGCCAATGGCAATTCAGAACTATAATTGATGGTATTCGTTTGTCGTCTCATGTATGCTTTCCAAGCATCACTTCCTGATTCACGTCCGCCTCCGGTTTCTTTTTCTCCACCGAATGCACCGCCAATTTCAGCACCAGAAGTACCGATGTTTACGTTGGCAATTCCACAGTCAGATCCGTTGTTCGAAAGGAACTTTTCCGCAGTGCGCAAGTTGGTAGTCATGATGGCAGAAGACAATCCTTGACGCACACCATTTTGAAGTGCAATTGCTTCGTCAACCGTTTTGTATGTCATCACATAAAGGATAGGAGCGAATGTCTCTTCTTGAACGATGTTGTAAGAGTTTTCCACCTTCGCGATAGCTGGCTTTACGTAACATCCAGAAGCGTGATTAGGTGAATCAATCACACCGTAATCAGTGAGCAGTTGACCTCCTTCCTTTTGAACAAGATCAATCGCATTCAGGTAGGCATTAACAGCATCTGTATCGATAAGTGGACCTACGTGGTTGTTCTCATCCAATGGGTCACCAATACGAAGTTGCTTGTATGCAGAAGTCATGATATCCTGAACCTTGTCGAAGATGTCTTCATGAATGATCAATCTACGGGTAGACGTACAACGTTGTCCGGCTGTT
Source organism: Flavobacteriales bacterium (assembly GCA_029245065.1). Lineage (GTDB taxonomy): Bacteria > Bacteroidota > Bacteroidia > Flavobacteriales_D > Sanyastnellaceae > JAQWQB01. Next base: position 984 of record JAQWQB010000009.1, read on the forward strand.
CCAACAGCGCCAAATACAAGGGCTGGTAGAATCATCTGTAGATCTGCATCTGGCTCAATGATTACAGCGTTGTTTCCACCAAGCTCAAGAAGAGAAGTTCCAAGACGAGCAGCAACTGCTTGTCCAACAATTTTACCCATGCGGATAGAACCCGTAGCGCTTACCAATGGAACATCAGTATCAGTTGTCATCATCTCGCCTACTTTGTAATCACCATTGATTACGGCAGAAATTCCTTCTGGAAGATCATTTGCTTCTGCCACATCGTTCCAGATGTTCTGGCAAGCAACGCTGCAAAGAGGTGTTTTTTCAGATGGCTTCCAAACACACACATCGCCACATACCCATGCAAGAGCAGTGTTCCAGCACCATACAGCAACCGGGAAGTTGAAAGCAGAAATTACGCCCACAATTCCAATTGGGTGCCATTGTTCATACATACGGTGACCAGGTCGCTCTGAGTGCATGGTCAATCCATAAAGTTGACGTGAAAGACCTACGGCGAAGTCGCAGATGTCAATCATCTCTTGTACTTCACCAAGACCTTCTTGGTATGATTTACCCATTTCGTAGCTAACGAGTGCTCCGAGCGCTTCTTTTTTAGCACGAAGGGCATCACCGAATTGGCGAACATATTCTCCTCTCTGTGGAGCAGGAATATTTCTCCATGTTCCGTATGCTTCTTTGGCCGTTGCAATTACCTTGTGGTAATCAGCTTTGGTAGCTGTTGTTATTTTTCCAATCAGTTCTCCGTTCGTTGGAGAATGAGAAGTTATGGTAGGACCTGAACCGAAGTTGTTTCTTCCGGTTGAAACCCCGTGATTCGTTTCTGAAATGCCGAGTTCTTTTAAAACTGCAGCGATGTCAATTTGTGTAGCTGTTTCCATGCATCAATTTTGTGCTGCAAAGGTAGTTAAAAGCGATGGGGCCGGAAAATCAGTAACACACTGTAAATCAACGGGTTAAAATTCTTTTAGAAACACTGTGTTTTGAGAGGTTCTCGAATTTTGAACCCCACGGCACTAGCGAAGACACATTGTTGAATTTTGAGGCCTTAAAATGCGAAAAGGAGTTTTGTTCCACGTGGAACATTAACGCCCTAGGTAAACGAGCAAAACGGAGATGTCTGCCGGACTAACACCGGAGATTCGGGAAGCATGTGCAATTGTTCGTGGTTGTGCAGCGGTAAGTTTACTTCTCGCTTCGGAACTCATGCTTGTTAACCGGTCGAACTCAAGGTCAGTAGGAATAGGAATGTTCTCTAGTCTGGCCATTTTGTCTGCCATCTCCTGTTCTTTCTGAATGTACCCTTCGTACTTCATGAGGACCTCCGTTCCTTCGAGAACATGAGCAGAGTAAGGGGTGCTTGAAAGATGCTCAGTCAACACGGCAGAACCTTTCTTGAGAACGCTGAGGTTCATATGGGGTCTTGTGATCAAGGAGTCAAGCTTCACTTTTTGGGTGATAGGTGCGCTGTTGATTTCCTCAAGCACCGGATTAATTTCGGTTGGTACGGCACTGGTTTTTGTGAGAAAACGTCTCAACTGTTTCACAGATGCAAGCTTAGCCTCCACTCCTTTCATTCGTTCATCAGACGCCAAGCCTAGCGAATGCGCACGTGGAGTGAGACGTTCATCAGCGTTGTCTTGCCGAAGAAGAATGCGGTATTCTGCCCGGGAAGTAAACATACGGTAAGGCTCATCCGTTCCTTTGGTAACCAAGTCGTCTATGAGTACACCGATGTAGGCTTCGCTTCTTTCTAGAACGAAAGGTTCTTGTTCTTTCACTTTTAGATGGGCGTTCATACCCGCCATCATTCCTTGGCAAGCTGCCTCTTCATACCCAGTAGTACCGTTAATTTGTCCGGCGAAATAGAGGTGTTGAATTCGTTTTGTTTCGAGGGTATGGTGAAGTTGAGTCGGTGGAAAATAATCGTATTCAACGGCATATCCAGGACGAAACATCTTAGCATGTTCGAAGCCAGGAATCTGTTGCATGGCCTTAACTTGAATATCTTCAGGGAGAGAAGTAGAGAATCCGTTGACGTAAATTTCCACCGTGTCCCATCCTTCTGGTTCAACGAAGATCTGGTGCCGTTCTCTGTCGGCGAAACGGTCAATTTTATCCTCAATAGACGGACAGTATCGTGGGCCTAAACCTTGTATTCTTCCATTGAACATTGGGCTTCGATCAAACCCTTCTCGTAGAATATCATGCACCGTAGGGTTGGTATAGGTGATATGACAAGAGCGTTGTTTGGTAATGGTATGATGAGGTAAATAGGAGAACGTACGTGGATCTTCATCACCAGGTTGCTCAAGCATCTTGGTGTAGTCTAGTGACCTGCCATCAACCCTCGGAGGAGTTCCTGTTTTCATTCGCCCAGTTTCAAAGCCAAGCTCAACAAGCTGACCCGTTATTCCAGTTGCAGCCCGTTCTCCTGCCCTACCTCCACCGAAGTTTTTCTCGCCAAGGTGGATGAGTCCATTCAAGAAAGTACCATTGGTGAGCACAACTGATTTTGCACGAATCTCAATACCAATTGATGTTTTAACGCCAACGCATTTATCACCCTCAACAATCAAACTGCTTACCATGTCTTGCCAGAAATCTACGTTGGGAGTTTGCTCTAAACGTAGTCTCCAGTCTGTAGCAAAAAGGAGGCGATCATTTTGAGTTCTTGGGCTCCACATAGCTGGTCCTTTCGACAGGTTGAGCATGCGAAATTGAATAGCTGATACATCTGAAACCAGTCCGCTGTATCCACCAAGTGCATCTATTTCTCGAACGATTTGGCCTTTCGCAATGCCTCCCATGGCTGGGTTGCAAGACATCTGTCCGATGGTGCCCATGTTCATAGTAATGAGCAATACGGAAGAGCCTAGATTGGCAGCAGCAGCGGCAGCTTCGTTACCAGCGTGTCCTGCGCCAACAACAATAACGTCGTAATCTTGAATCATAAAATGAATGTTCCACGTGAAACAATGCGTCTAAAACGTACGCAAAGATAGGCAGTAATCCTCTTGACTTCGCATTTCTGCTTGGTCTTGCGGCGACTTGTCTTTGTAGCCGGCAAGGTGAAGTACACCATGTATCATAACCCTGTGAAGCTCATCTGCACGTTTGAGCTTAAGTGTTTTTGCGTTATCAATTACACGGTCGAGGCTAATGAAGAGATCTCCAGAAACGGTGTTGTTTTCGGAGTAATCGAAGGTAATAATATCAGTTTCGTAATCGTGTTGAAGGTGCTCCTTGTTCATGTTGAGTAAGTACTCATCTGAGCAAAAGATGTAATTGACCTGACCAATTTCTTTGTTGTAGTTGGACATACAATCAATGAGCCACAAGCGTATTTTAAGCTTATGAAGAAGGCGAAATGAAAGGTCTTCTTGAAAGAAATGAATGGCAGTCAAACTAGAGGGCTTCGAACTCCAATTGTACAAGTTTCCCGTCGTCGTGGAACTCGCAATTGTCTGCAAGGTTGCGCATCAAGAACACGCCTCTTCCGTTGGGTTTTTCTCGGTTTTCTGGAGAAGTCGGGTCAGGAAGGTTGTCATAATCAAAACCAGGCCCTTCGTCTTCAATGAAGAAACGAATGAGTTTCCCGTCAATTTCGTAGGCAACACGCACATGCTTTTGAGCATCGAGTTTGTTTCCGTGAACGATGGCATTGTTTACAGCTTCCGTTAGGGAGATAAGAATATTCCCATAGTGGTCTTCCTTGACGTCCTTTGCCTCGCAAATTTCGTCAATCAATTTCTCAACTACTGCGATGTTGGCAGTAAGCGAGGCGAATGATATTTCTTTACCAATTTCAGGCATGGTCATGTCCGGTGGTGGATTTATCGATCTAAATTATTAAAATAATCGTTGACCTTGTCTTTATAATACGGCTTTAGCGAAGGTGGCATTGTTCGTAACAATTCAATTTCCTTCTCTTTTTGCTTTTTATACTCCTCCAAATTAGCTGGAGTGCCCCGTAGTTCCTGGTCTCCAGACTTAGATTTCCTTTTGTCATCTTGACCTCTTGTTCGTTCAGCTTCTTCAGCCTCAAGGAGTCGAATGAGGATATCTTCTTGTCTTTTGAGTGTTTCTTGGGTGATGTTCTTGTTAACGATGTCCTCCTCAACTTGTTCCATTTCTTTGGCAATTTGTTTGAAGCCGTTCCCAGCCCCAGTGCCATCTTGGTTTAAATCTTGGCCCATTTTCTCCATCATCTGACGAACGGCGGCCTGTTTAGCAGCCATTTTCGCTAGTTCTTTGCTCATGCCCTGCTGACCATCTTTGCCTTCACCAGACTTCCCTTGGTTGCCCATGGATTCTTTCATCTCCTCTAACTGCTTGCTAAGGGCCTTCTGCATCTTTTTCATATCAGAGGCACTAGGAGAAGGTTTAGGGGCGCCATTACCGCCTGGTTTTTCGCAGTTTCCTGTTCCAGGTTTCTTGCAGGCCATTTGTTGCTGCATTTGTTGCAACGCTTCATCTAAAAGTAACGCCAAATTATTGAAGGAAGTCATCACAAACTGCTGATGCCTAGTTACTTCCGGTGTTTTTCGTTCGCCAATTTCTGTGAGGGCATCAGCCATGTGTTCGTTCACTTGTCCGATTTCTCGGTTTACAATAGCTTCAATTTGAACCACACGCTTACTAAGGGCGAAAAGCGAGTCTTCCACCATTTTAGCATCGTCCTTTAGCTTTCGTTGCGTTTGGCCATAAGACACATACTTTGGGTCATTCTTATCAATTCCCTTGAAGTTGGCCATGAGTTGCTCTTGGTCGAATGACAATGTGATGATGTTCTCAAGCAACGCACGCAATGCCTCCATATCTTCTTCCTCACTCTCCTCCTCGTTTTGCGCCATGGAATCTTCCATTTGCTGCGCCATCTGCTCCATTTGTTCAGCAGCATTTTGCTGTGACTCAGAGGCTTTTTTCTTCTTCTTCTTCTCAAGAGATTGAGCACTGTCCTTCATTTCTTCCTTGATCTGCTCTTCTTGCTCACTGGTATCGGGCATGTTTTGCTGATCCTCAAGCTCTTCATTCATCTCTTCGAGCTTCTCCATTTCCTCCTGGAGTTTTTCGAATTCTTCATTGAGCTTCTCTTGTTCCTCTTTTATTTTTTCGCTGTCACTGTCTTCCTTCTTGCTTTCTTCAGCTAGTTTCTCTTGTTCCTCAGCCAGCTTTTTCAAGTCATCGATGGTTTCCTCCATCTTCTGCTCAAACTCAAGCTGCTTGAATTGCTCCAAGGCTCTGTCCAACTCCTTTTCAAGGTCCTCTTGAGACATTTCCATCTGCTCTACAGATTCTTGAAGCTTGTCTTTGTCCATCTCTTCCATCAACTTCTGAATGTCTTCATAAAGCTTCTTCAGCTCTTCGTTCATGACATTCTCCATTAACTCTTGAAGCTGCTCTTGCTTCTCTTGAATTGACTCGTTTTGTTGCTCGAATTCGTTCTGCTGATTGTTCTTATCCTCGTTTTGTTGCTGGATATCTTCAATCTGTTCCTGCAGTTCTTTTTGCTTGTTGAGTAGGTCCTCGAGCTTTTGCTTTTCTTGCCAACCCACTTCTTTTTTCTCGAGTAAGTCTTTTCTCAGGTCTTCCAACTCTTTTTGAAGATCTCTGGCGTCTTCTAAACTGTCTTTCAGCTTATCCTTGATGTCTTCGTTCTCCTCATCACGTGTTTCTCTTACTTCCTCCAAAGAAGGAGCAGCGTAGAGTCTTTCAACTGTTCGTGTTGATTTAGAACCATTTACCCCGTCGTTGTCGAAAATTTCAAAGTAATAAGAGAGTTCTTCGCCAACTCCTACCCCAATTTCGTCCAACGCCCAGTGATGGAAAAAGCGATCAGCAGTGACGTTCGGGGTCTTGATTGTTACCACTGTGTTCTTATTCAATGGCCTATCAGGATCATCACTTTTGGTAAACGAATAGTTGAAGGTAAGTCGCTTGAACCCGTAATCATCTTGCACTTCTCCCGTAAAAAAGAGGTGCTTGGTAAGAATACTATCTTCCTGTTCCTCAACCTGAATGGAAGGGTACCTATCAGGTGTTACATTCAGACGGTAGCTCATGCTATCACCAGAAGGAACACGTTCATTAACAGGCATTAGCGTGTAGCTCGTGCCTCGCATGACTTTGGTTGAAGAACTAAAACGGTTAGCGGCGGTTGGCGAAAGGTTAATCATCTCATCCCCCATTCGCACCTTCAATTCAGACGCATTTTTCGTGTTGAAACTCCATGAAACACCGGTTCCTGCTGGAACAGTGAAGTCACCATCATTTTTCAGTGTTTCGTCTTTCAACCCTGTGTAAGCAGGATAATCCAACGCCACTTCGAAATTCACAAGCACTGGCTTGGCAATCATTTCCAAATCATATGGGCCGAAATAAAAACCATTCGCATACAAGCGGAACTGCTGGTTGCTATCAACACCTCTAAAGACGTAGTTGAAACTTGTTTTACTGTCGTTCGAAAGCTTGAAACGGTTCCCGTTTAATTCAATGTATACCTTGTCTGGAATGGATTCTCCGTTGGCATCAACGAGAAGTTTAAAGTCATCACGCTCAGTGACTTCCATGGCGTCATTCACCAAGTTGAGTGTAAACGGTGCAATGGGAACAATGTCTTCATTGAAACGAATCAAACGGTCGGTTGAATCTTTTAAAAGACTAGGTGCAGCAAAGAGAATTACCAAAATTATGGCCACTGGTGGAAGGGCATATTTGAGGTATTTTCTGTTTTCTGAAAGGTCTATTGCGGAAGTGAAAGGAACGGGTGAAAGCTCGCTTGTTCGTTGTTCAATACTGGCAGCAAGCAGGCTGTCTGAAGAAATGACACCGTGGTTTTCTTGCAGCTGCAATGTATTCAACAACTTGTCTTTCACTTGTGGAAAGTGGCTCCCAACAATAAGGGATGCCTCTTTGTAAGAAAGTGTTTTACCAAGACGAAATAGCTTGAGGGTTGGTAGAATGATATACCAAACAAACACTCCAACGCTGGTCAGTGCGAAAGCCCAGAACAGCAGTGTTCTTGTTCCGGTACCGAAGCGCCCAACAGCCTCTAGCAAGGTTATCGCCAAGTAGAACGCAAGGATAATCCCAACGCTGTACATGAACCCACGAAGGATTCTGTTTTTGTAATATTTTCGAATAAACTCATCGAGCTTTTGAAGCAACGAAGACTGATTCTGCTTACCCATTTGTCGTTTTCACCAGTAGGAGACCCATTTCCCCACGTTAAAAATACGCAATAACTGGGTCAGATGTTCTCACGATTTCATGATAACCAGTGATTTACGAAAATTTAACGCGAGACAACAACAACACCACTGAGCCTATTGTGTTGATTATCAGCGTGTACAGCGTAAATTCCGGGTGCAAGATTTTGTGTCGAAACTGTTTGATTTCCACCAGAGCGAATAACCCGCTTCACAATTCGCCCAGAACTATCAAAAATGGTCAGCTCCCAACTCCCTTCAGGAAGGTTCATGTGCACAACAGTTTTTGCTGGGTTGGGCCACATGAGGAAGTCATTTTTCGCCACTTCATCAACACTTACAGCTAGAACGAAGACCTCTGAGCCTACTTCACACCCGTATTCTGTTGTAATGGTAACGGAATAGTTGCCTAATTCAGTGGCTGAAATGGTTGCGCCCGTCTCCCCTTCTAACTCCAAGCCATTGAAATACCATGTGTAGCTGTCGAAGCCACCTTCAGTGTTCAATGTTTCATTCACAGGGTTGTACAAAAGCGTGATTTCCGGACAAAGAACGAATTCGTCGCTTGTTGCTTCGCATCCGTAAATATTGGTGACAGTGCATAGGTAAAGACCTGGGCCGTCCAGCACTAAAGAGTCTTGTGGCCCTTGCTGAATGGTGTCAGCATTGAGTGTCCACAAAAACGAAGCGAGTTGAGGGTCATCATAATCAAGTACGCCTTCTTCATCGAGGTATGTAAAGGTGCTGTTCGGAATTGGGAAAACAGTTACCGTTTCTTCGTTGTTCAAGACGGTAGTTACTTCTAAGTTTTCGGTAATGGTTCCACTGGTTTCGCCCGATGAAAAAGAGAAACTACCATCGATTAGCTCCATGGCGTCAGAACCAAGAAAATCATCTGAAGACCCGAAAAGACCGCCGTTGTCCTGATCATAGACCTCAATAGAATACGGTGGGTTGGTAAGGGCGAGCCCGATGGAATTCCATGAGCCTGTCTCACTATCAATAATGGCGTCAGAAGTATAAACAGTTGAGCCGTCCCCATCGATAATCACGAAGTAAGGGTCTGGATTGAACAAAGCCTCTGAGATCTCTTCAACATCGCCTCCCCAGCCAGACGCCAAAGAAGATATGTTAACAGATTGCAGCACATAATCCTCAATGGTCGTTTCCAACGTTACCGTGTATTCTCCTTCTTCAGTATACAGTTGAGTTGGGGGGGTGGCGACGTTTCCAATATTGCCATTCCCAAAATCCCAATCGTATGATGTGACACTCGGTGAGCCATCTATAAGAGCCTCGTAATTCGCAGCAACTTCGCCACAACCGAACAAGTTATCATAGGTGAATGAAACGTTTCCGCCTTCGCCAGCCAGAACAGTCAGTGGAAGAGAAAAAGACTCATTCACGGTTTGTTCAAAACCAAGTGCCGAAACAAGCACCGTGACGCTGATGTTGATTTCGTAAGATCCCGCCACCAAAGGGGTTCCGCAAATTGTAGCACATCCGTAGTTGTCGCCTTCGCTTGGGTAATACGTATTGTTTTCACTATTCGCTTCGTATTCCAACCCAAATGGAACACCCACTACTGAAGTAATGACTACCTCTAGCAAAGTGGCCTCTAGTTCGGAATCAGGGTCAACGATGGTTCCTGGTAGATAGAACGTCATAACCGTTTCGTAGTAAGCTCCAGCTGTTGCATCAGGCAATATAAGTGGGCAAATCGTTGGAAATGGTTCTTCGGAAACACAAGATTCATCTGGTGTGCAATCAGGGCACTGTGCCGAAAAAAGCAGGGGAAGCAACAACAGCGTCGCCAATAATAGTTGTTTCATTTTGATAAGGTTGAGGCCATAATTTACTATAAATTTGCTTACTACAATGAGGCGAAGGGGTTCTAACTGAAAGTCCAATGGGTTAAAAACGCATCGATGCAAAAGCTATTTAACCTAGGCTTAATTTTAGCTAATCAAATTCATGAGTACCTTCGCGTGTTCAAAAACTAGAAAAGAATGAGAATTTTAACGGCTATCGCGTTGGTTTTTAGCGCATTTCTTACTTCTGCCCAAGGAGACGGCACCATCGGTTTTGACTTGGTAATCAATGAGGTAGATGTTGATAATCCTGGAACCGACATCCAAGAGTTCATAGAGCTTTATGGAACCCCGGGTGCATCTTTGGATGGATTGGTTGTAGTGGTTTACAACGGTTCTGCAGATGATGTAGAGCAAGCATGGGACTTAGACGGTTATGCACTGAATGAGGAAGGTTTCTTTGTTTTGGGAAGCGCCGCTGTTCCAAACGTAGGGTTGGTTTTTGATAACAACCTCTTGCAAAACGGACCAGAAGCGATTGCTATTTACTTAGGTGACGCTGTTGATTTCCCCGTTGATGCTCCGCTTACGTTAGAGAACTTAGTTGATGCCATTGTTTATGAAACGAATGACAACGACGATGACGGCTTGTTAACTCTTTTGGAGGCTGGACAGGGCCAGGTTGATGAATCTGCAAACGGAAATTCAGGAGGTGAGTCCATGTCGCGTATTCCAGATGGTGGATTGCCTTTTATAACCGAAACCTATGTAACGCAGGTGCCAACACCCGGATTTACCAACGTTTTGCAATGTGATGGAGGAACCCTAGAATTTGAGGAAGGCGGAACAATGGAGTCTGCTTGTGTAGATCTCAACGAGGCAATTCTTGAGTTCACGGTTTCTACAACAGCTACCGAAGCAGAATACCTGTGGGTTATCACCAACGAAAGTGATGTTATTGAATTCACAACGGTAGAGCCAGAATATGATTTTGTTGGTCTTGACGAAGGCATTTGTCGTGTATGGGGAATCTCATACAGTGGCTTGTTAGACGAAGCTACCATTGCACCAGGGATGATGCTAAGTGGCATTTCTGCAGAAGAGTGCGCTTTTCCTTCTTCGAACTTCTTAACGGTTCAAAAAGAAACGTGCCTTGCACCTGATTGCGATGGCGGAACGGTTCTATCCGACAACGGAACGAATCCGGTTATTGTGTGCCTAGACTCACAGAACACGGCAGTTACCCTTTCGTTTGAAACGGAAGCACCTGACGCTTCTTACATTTATATTGTAACCGACGAGAACGGTTTAATCATTGAGTTTGCGAACGATATTGAATACGATTTTGGCGGGGTAGAAGAGGCAACATGTTTTATCTATGGTTATAGTTATCTGGGAGATTTGGTGACATCTACTTTCGAAGAGGGGGATGTTGTGACGCAAGTGCAGTCTACTGAATGCGGCTCACTTTCTATGAATGCTGTGGAGATCGAAAAAGTACTGTGCGAAGGAAGTGCTAGCTGTAGCGACTTGTTCTTCTCGGAGTACGTTGAAGGAAACGGTTCGAATAAAGCACTGGAGCTTTACAATCCAACGCCGTTCGATGTTGATTTGTCAAACTACACGATTCAAACTTACAACGACGGAAGTTCTGTAGCTCAAAATAGTTTGCAGTTGGATGGAACATTGGCGTCTGGTGCCACTTATGTAATTGTAAACTCAACCAGTGTAGCTCCTTTACTGGCGTTGGCTGACATTACCAGCAACGTTACCTTGTACAACGGAAACGACGCTACGGTTCTTCGAAACAACGGAACCATTATTGACGCCATCGGAATCATTGGCAATGATCCGGGCAAGGCTAATCCATACGAGGTTAGCGGCGGGGAAGGAACCCTGGCAGAACACACGTTGGTAAGGCAATTGACCGTTACGGAAGGAAATGAAAACTGGTCTGTTGTGGCAGAACAGTGGGATGTTTACTCAACAGACACATTTGATTTTCTTGGTGAACACAGCATCATTCCTTGTGATTACAACGAAGAGCCATCTGTAGGATTTGCCACCACAACAATGAATGTGAATGAAGGAAACACCGTGAATGTTGTGCTGAATGTTGCTTTTCCAATTGTGGCTTCTGAAGTGCAGGTAAATTACGCTGGTGGAACGGCGACATTGGTAGATGATTTCGAAGATGTTTTCCCTGTTTCTTTAACTTTCCCTGAGGGCGAATTTGACCAACAGAGTTTTTCTTTCCTTACGATAGATGATGTAGAATTGGAAGGGGGCGAGACCATAATACTTGAGTTGGAAGCCATATCAGACGTGCAGTTGCTAAACACAGAGATGGTGATAAACATCCTTCCAAGCGACACCGAAATCCCTGTTTATTCCATCGAAGAAGTTTCAGGTAATACTGAAACATTTGAAGCAGACTCACTAAATGTGACGTGTGAAATTCGCGGGGTTGTGCACGGTCTAAACACCAACCCAACAGGGGTGCAATTCACGCTTATTGACCCAACAGACGGAATCAATATTTATAGCCCGGTGAACGATTTTGATTACACCGTAACCGAAGGAGACAGTTTGCACGTGGTTGGAATCATAGACCAGTTCAACGGGTTGACACAATTGATTCCTGACACCATCTTCTTAATTACACCCAATAACGACCTGTATGAGGCTGAGTTGGTAGACTTGCTGGACGAGACAACGGAATCTCAAATGATTCAATTAAAGTGTATCGAAATTGTAGACTTGACAGAATGGACCAACGAAGCCCCTGGTTTCAATGTTACGGTTACGGACGGAACGGATGAATTTGAACTTCGCATCGACGCTGAGTCTGATATTTTTGGAACGGAGGCCCCAGTAGGCGTGTTTTCCGTAAGAGGAATTGGTGGTCAGTTCGATTCCTCTTCTCCTTTTGACGACGGATATCAAATTTCACCACGTTACTTGGATGATCTCACAGATCCTGTAAGCGCTGAATTCTCTGTTCCTGAAGACATTCTTTTTGATGAAGAAGTGCAATTCACCAATTTGAGTGAAGGTGCAACAGCTTACTTGTGGAACTTCGGAAACGACGAAACGAGCGATGAATTCGAGCCAAGTACAATTTATACGACTCCTGGAACGTACCAAGTGGTGTTGAACGCATTTAACGATGTGTGCTCAGATCAATTCATCATTGAGATTGAAGTGGGAGATAACTCTATTGCTGAACAAGTACAAAACTCACTTCAGGTTTACCCGAACCCAACGAGTGGACTTGTTACCATTCAAAGCGGCGCTCAGATAGATGAGGTAATTGTATACGACATGACAGGAAGAGCAGTTCAGACGCTTAATCTGTCGACTGTTTTGGTAGACCTTAATCTTTCAGCCTTAGCACAAGGAACCTATGTGGTTGAGGTAATTACCGCAAATGGAACGCAAACGGTACGCGTTATCAAGCGTTAGTGGTCATCCAATTGTTGAAATGAAATTGAAACAGCTCACCCAGTACAAGGAGGGCTGTTGTTTCTTTGCTATAAATCAGATGTTATGTTGCGCCGGTTTTTAGGGTTTTTCTTGAATGGCTTGATCTTCTCAGTCCCGCTGGTGATCACCATTTTCATTGTTTACCAACTGTTCAGTTTCTTTGATGGACTGTTGCCTGTTGAAAGGAGGTTTCCTGGATCGGGAATACTCACGTTGGTATTGGTCATTAGTATCATCGGTTACTTGGGGAACACATTCGTTGCGGCCCCTATTCGAAACTGGTTTCACAATTTGATTGAGCGCATTCCACTGGTGAAGACGCTCTACTCCTCTATTACCGACTTATTAAGTGCTTTCGTGGGTCAAAAGAAACGTTTTAACCGTCCGGTACTCGTTAAAATGTCAAATGAAAGCGATTTGGAGCGCATTGGTTTTGTAACGGATGAAGACTTAGATCACCTCGATGAATCTTCTGACAAGGTGGGTGTTTATTTCCCACATAGCTACACCTATACGGGCAATTTATGGATTGTCCCAAAGGAAAGAATTACTCCAATTGATAGGAACTCGGCTGACCTGATGAAATACATCGTTTCGGGAGGGGTGGCTGAATTAGAAGACGAAGGGGATGACTAGAAAAACGCAGTACCTCATTCTGTTGCACCTGATCATTGTGATTTTCGGGTTCACTGGAATTTTGGGCAAACTGATTTCAATTGATTCAGTCCCGCTGGTGTTTTGGAGGTGTTTTATAGCGGCGTTGAGTCTTGGTGCTTTCATGGCTGTATCCAAGAAAATCAAACGCTACCCATTGAAAGTAGTGGGGAGGTTCGCAGTCATCGGACTAATAACAGCAGGGCACTGGATTACGTTTTTCGGTTCCATTAAAGTGTCTACGGTGAGTGTAGCATTGGCAACACTGGCCTCGGCCTCACTGTTCGTTTCTTTTCTAGAGCCGCTGTTCCACAGGAAACGAATTGATATTCGGGAGATTGTCCTTGGTATCGCAGTAATTATTGGCCTGGTATTCATCTTTAGTTTCGAAACATCATACCGCCTTGGAATAGGGCTGGCGTTGATTTCTGCATTTTTAGCGGCGCTTTTTTCGACCCTCAATTCGTTAGAAATTAAAAAGTATGATTCCTTCAATATTTCGTTTTATGAAATGATATTCGCTTCGCTTGGAGCGTTTGTTTATCTGTTGTTTGCGGGAGAAGCTAGCCGAGATCTTGTGTTGCTATCGATTACAGACTGGTTCTACATAGCACTTCTGGCTGTAGTAGCAACCGCTTTTGCTTTTGTAGTGAGTGTGGAGGTAATGAAGGAAATTTCGCCCTTTACGGTAGCCATCTCTATCAATTTGGAGCCTATTTACGCCATCATCTTAGCGCTTTTCATCTTTGGCGAAGAAGAGAAAATGACCCCTCAGTTCTATGTGGGGGCGATAATCATTGTTGCAGCTATTTTTGTGGATGCCTACCTCAAGCGAAGGTCAAATCGCAAAAAGGTCAGAAGCAATTCGGTCTGAAACAAGCCACGCTTTTTCAGTTACTCGATAACGGTCATTCACCATTTCAAGTTTACCTTCTTTCACGAGGTCTTTCCAAAGCAAGGGTTCTACCTCGTCTGGACGCAAGCCAAACAACGATTTACAACCGACTAAATCTATTCCCGAAGCGGTTCGAAGTCGCGTCATGATGTACTCATTGTATTGATCAAAACGAGAGAGGTTTTCTTCTTCTGAGAAAGGCGATCCGTCTTTGATGGCTTTGATATACCTTGGGTTATTGGCAATGTTCCAAGCCCTTTTGCTTCCATCGAACGAATGTGCTCCCGGGCCAATTCCGATGTAGGCCACTCGGTTCCAATAATTACTATTGTGTTGCGAAGAATGTCCGGGTTTTGAAAAGTTGGAGACCTCATAATGGTTGTATCCATTCGCCTTTGCGAAAGCGGTCAGCTGCTCGTACTGTTGTTCTATTCGCACGTCAGACACTATTTTCTCCTTTCCTTTGGCAACGCTTGCTCCAAGTGCTGTTTTGTCTTCCACCGTCAGAATGTAGGCCGAAAAATGCGGTACATCCAGTTTCCCTAGCTCCAAAAGGTTCTGTTCCCACTCATTTCCCTTCCATGTTGGCAGCCCATAAATCAAGTCGATGGTTAAGTTGTGAAAACCAGCATCTCTGGCGGCCCAAACCGCATTGAGCGCTTCGGCTTGGTTGTGAGCGCGATTCATCCACTTTAAATCCGAATCATGAAAAGACTGAAGACCAATGCTGAGGCGATTGATACCAATGTCTTTCCAATCATTCAGTTGCGTGCTGTTCAAGTCATCTGGGTTTGCTTCCAGCGTAACTTCAACGGCCTCTGCCAGGGTGAAAGAACGGCGCATTTTCACCAAAAGTTCATCCAAATGCTGAGTTGATAGAATAGAAGGTGTGCCTCCACCGAAATAGATGGTGGTTACGGTTTGTCCTTTGAGCTCATCAGCACGTTGTTCAATTTCTTGAAGCATGGATCCAACCATGTCTTCGCGCGAATTTAACACCGTTGAAAAGTGGAAGTCGCAGTAATGACAAGCTTGTTTGCAGTAGGGGATATGAAGGTAGATTCCAGCCACTAGTTATAGTCTTCAAGCACTTGTAAAAGACGTGTATTTTGCTCCGTTTCTTTGAGCTTTTCCAAGGCCTCATTCGCTCGGTCAAGTCGGGGATCTTCTACGCCCGTTGTCTCTTGGTTTGCTGAGAGACGCAATTTGTAATCGCCCAGCAGACGGTAAGCATTCATCTTCACCCACCAAGGATCAGTTCCTTTTGAAATTTCTTCGACAAGCGGAATCACAGAAGCAGATTCACTCAAATCCAGTCGTGCAAGGAAGCTTTGGTAACGCACCAAAAGCACGTACTTTTTATAACCGCTCGATTGGGCAATTTGAGATTCAAAAAACGCTTTTCGCTCAACGGCTTTCGTCTCTACATAGACATCTGCAACAGCGAAGAGCACGTCAGAACTTTCAGTGTTTTCAAGCTTCAGAGCTTCAGCAACTGCCGCAGTTGGATCAACCATGGCCAACGCGTGAAGTCCTGCTGCATTTACGTAATAAGACAACTCTTTATTGATGCAATTGAGTAAAAAGTCTTTCGACATGTTTTCCGGGGCGAATTCAGCCAAAAACTCGATGGCCGTTGCTCTGGTGTACGTCTTCTCATCTTCTTTAGCGATGCTCAAGGCGCGGTCCAACACGAGCTGACTAATGCTGTCTTTCGTACTGAGGTAATCAAGTGCCGAAGCGCGAATGAACCAGAAATCATCGGTCAAGGCGTTTTCTAGAACAGCGTACAATGATTCTTCTGCGGTATCTCCCGCTTTCGCTATGGCCGTCAACCGACTGTTGAAACTCCCTTTCGACTGAAATTGAGCGGCGTATGAAGCATCTTGACGCTGGTCATTTTTAACGCAAAGAAGCACGTTGTCAGGGTCTACATGTACCCATTCTGGCTTCGCATCAACGGGAATTTTGAGCAATTCTTCGTACTCGGTGATCATGAACTCCTTTCGCACCACCTCATTGCCCATGTGCAGATCAACCGTAATTGGCAATTGAAAAACAGGGTACTCATCAAAATCCTGCGTTTGAGTAATGACAACCTGTTGCTCCATGGCGTCTTCATCAAAGAAGTAGGCAATTTCCAGTTCAGGATGTCCCGCCTTCAAGAACCATTGATCAAAGAACCAGTTTAGGTCAAGACCGGTTGTTTCTTCAAAAGCCAATCTCAAATCAGCTACTTCTGCATCTTTGTACTGGTTGGTATTGAGGTAGAGGTTGAGCGAAGAAAAGAAGGCTTCGTCCCCCACTAAATTTCGCAACATGTGCAGCACTTGCCCTCCTTTGTTATAGGAATGCGCGTCAAACATGTCTTCTTTGTCTTCGTAATTGAAGCGAATTAGGGGCACTTTTTTGTAACGCGACTCATTCAAATACCCTTGTCGTGATTGCCAACCGTGGTAGTCTGCCTCGTCTTTTCCGTACTTCGCTTCGTACCAAAGGTATTCGCCGTAGGTTGCAAAAGATTCATTTAAGGGAAGGTGCGACCAACTTTCACAGGTTACGAGGTCGCCAAACCAGTGGTGGAAAAGCTCGTGCGCAATGACCGCTTCGTTGTTTTCATCGATCAACTCTCTACTTGTTTGATTGACAAATTCTCCGTGGATGGTTGCGGTTGTATTTTCCATGGCTCCTGAGACGTAGTCACGTACTACAACTTGCGCGTATTTTTCCCAGGGATAATCAAACTGGAGAAGGTTGGAATATACCGACATCATTTCAGGGGTATTTCCAAAAATTTGAAACACATAATCAGCGTAATCAGGCTCTACATAATAGTCTACCGGAACAACCCTTCCTTTTGAATCTTGCCACTCAGCTCTTCCAATTTTGAAATCGCCAACGGCCATCATAGTGAGGTAGGGCGGGTGTTCTAGGTCTTGTTTCCAGTAATCTGTTCGGGTGTCATCATCATTGAAGTTGCTGTAAACAAGTTGACCATTGGACAGCGTTTGAAAATCCTTAGTTGTGGTAATGAAAATCTCTTGCGTCATCCGTTCAGCAGGGGTATCAATGGTAGGGAACCACACTGAACTTGCTTCTGTTTGCCCTTGGGTCCAGAGTTGCGTTGGTTTATCTACTTCTGAGCTATCAGGATTGATGAAATAAAGCCCTTTCGCATCGGTAATTGCTGCGCTCCCCTGCGTAACTAATTCATTGGGTTTAGCCACGTATTCAATGGCAACAGTGTACGATTCAAATCGGGTAAACTCTTTCCCTAGTTGGATATCTAAGAAGGCATTGTCATACGTGTATTCAAGGTCCATCTCCATGGCATCTGAAACGAGCATTACCTTGTTGATATCCATTCCTTTCGCGTCCAAAATAAGTCTGTCTGAGCTGTAGAAATAGGGTTTTAGGGTCAGGGTGGCAGTTCCAATCAAGTACTGTTTTCCCCAGTCAAAAGCGACTTCTAACTTTGTATGAAGAAGGTCGTGTACTTTGATTTCGGTTGGACGATAAACCTTTTTTTCAGGGACCACTTCAGCGGCTTCTAGGTCAATCATCACCGGCGCTTCAACAGCAATTTCTTCTGTTGTTTTGCAGGCATAGAGTGCAATGAGTCCGAAAAGGGTGAGTAGGATGTTTTTCATGTTGCTTCAGATTGAAGCAAAGGTAATGGAAGGTAGTTTGGAAACAACATGTTAGAATTCAACGGCGTTTTTGGCTAGTTTAGCAGTGTATTTCAATTACAGCGAATATGAAAGCGAACGTCAACGGAAAGAAAGAGTGGGAATTACTTCAAGATGGAGATTCTTTCAAAGTAGATGGAATCAAGTCTGATGTGACCTGGGAATGGTTAGGTGACCGTCGTGTTCTTCTTCGCGAGGGAAGCGCTCAGTTCGAAGTAGAATTGGTGCACGCTGACATTGAAACAAAAACGGTTACCGTGAGTATTCGTGGCAATCAATACGAGGTTCAGTTGAAAGAAGACTTCGACCTTCTGCTCGAAAAAATGGGAATGGGCCCAGGAAGTACGTCGGTTCAGAGCAAAATAAAAGCGCCAATGCCAGGGCTGGTGTTGGATGTACTTGTTGAGCCAGGACAAACGGTAAATGTTGATGAACCGTTGTTGATTTTGGAGGCCATGAAAATGGAGAATGTCATTAAATCTCCTCGGGAAGGTGAAATAAAATCAATTGGAGTTGTCAAGGGCAATGCCATTGAGAAAAACACCTTGCTGATCGAATTTCAGAACTAAAGGCAACCACACTCTACTAAAATTGCGTTGTATACACAGCACTGTGTGTAAAACAATAATGATTCTGTGCATACCCACCCCAGGGCAATTGTACTTTTAGTCATTCGGTGAAGCAGTGTCTTCAACCCGCGCAATTATGACCAGATTAAGCATTCTTAGTATACTTTTCATTCTGTTCGTTTCTTCAATGAACGCTCAGAATTGTGATGACCCTGCACTGTTGTGCGCGGAAACAAATAACGAAGAGACGATTACCACAGCTAACCCTGTTTCCTTCGACTGCATTGACGCAGACTTTTCGTTCTTCTATAATTTCACCACAAACAACCTGGCCAACCCAGGGAATGTGACTGTGAACATAGATGTCTTGGATTGCTTCAACAATGGGTTGAGTGATACGGTACAAGCTGTCATTGTTGAAGTTATCCCCGGAGCAGACCCTTGTTTGAATTCAAGTTACGTTGCTGTTTCGCCTTGTGTGAGTGACACACTTAATTTGCAAATGGAGAGTGATGACCTGCAGCCCAACACAGATTACCTAGTCATCCTTGGAACAGATCATAGTCCGTTTGATGGACCTTGTGGGTTTGATATTCAAATCGAAGGGCCTGCAGTAGATATTTCAGCGGGTCAATTTGGCGACATGGGATTCTTCGTCACAGGAGATATTTTGGTAACACTAGGAGAGTCAGTAACGCTGAGTGCTCAAGGTGCTGATGCCATTCCCGGTTATTCATGGTCTCCTGGAACATTTATCGACGACCCAATTGGAAATGATGTTCTTTCATTTCCAGAGGAAACCATTGACTACACGGTAACGGGTTTTATAGGCGATTGTGAAGTAACGGACGTAGTGACGGTGATAGTTGGCCCTCCAATTGGCATCCCGAATACCATTACTCCCAATGGAGACGGCATCAATGACTTATGGAAAATCAGTGGAATCAGTGAGTTTCCCCGAGTTGAAGTGAGCGTGTTTGACCGCTGGGGTCAGCAGGTGTACCGCGATTCAGGCTACGAACAGCCATGGAATGGCGAAAGAGCCAACGGTCAGTTCCTCCCAACAGCGGCGTACTACTACGTAATTGAGCTTAATTCTGCCAACATTAATATTGAACCCATCACGGGCGTAATTACAATTATTCACTGATGATGAGGAAGGGAATTATTTTGCTGCTAGTGCTCATTGGTTTTGTAGAAGCCGATGCACAACAAATGCCTATCTACTCGAATTATGTGCTGAATTACTTTCAGATTAATCCGGCAGTAGCGGGTTCAAAGCCCTGCTTGGACATGAAGGTAGGGTACCGCAGGCAATGGATGGGAATACGTGACGCACCGAAAACGGCATTTGGAAACATCCACGGCAGCTTCGGAAAAAAGAAACATAATTTTCACGGAATAGGTGGCCAAGTGCTGAATGATGATGCAGGGCCATTGGGCATGACAAACATGAACTTGTCGTACGCTTACCACATGAAAATGAACCGAAGGTACTACCTAAGTGCTGGATTCGGCTTAGGGTTTACGCAGTACCGAGTAGATGTTGGGTCCATTATTTTACCAGATGTCCAGTTCGTCAATGACCCTGCTTTTCAAGGAAGGGCAAGTGAATTCATTTTTCCTCAAATCCAATTCGGACTGTGGTTGTACAAGGATGATCGATTTTATGGCTTCTCCATTCAGAATGTCGTTGAGAACCAGTTGCAATCGATTGGTTTAGATGCTCGAATGAGAAGGCACTTCACCCTAGCCGCTGGTAGAGCAATTGAAATGCAAGATGGATTTTCATTCAAACCGTCTGCCATGATAAAGTACGTTGGAAATAGCCGGATGTCGCTAGATGCCACCGCTATGTTCGACTACAACTCCATGGTAGAACTTGGAGTTGGATTTAGATCTGGAAACGGATTAACAGGATTGTTTAGAGTAGACCTTTTCAAGTACGTTACCCTCGCTTACGCGTATGACTTTGCGCTGTCGAGAATACGTTTCGACGGAAGGAACACACATGAAGTAATTATAGGCATTCAAGCATGCGCGAGAGGCGAAGGAAGTAAGGCACCGTGCGCGGCATATGATTGATCTATTGAAAGAAAACTGAAACAAGAGTACCACCCTATACGTAATGTTGAAGGAGGAAAACCGAAACATTCATTCTTTTGAAGTTGAGCTTTCGTTGTATTCTGACCGCTTTGGTCTTATGTGTCTTCACCCCTCAATTGACCGCTCAGTATTACTGGACGGGCGTTGAAGGAGAGTGGGGCAACCCTGCTATGTGGTCATCAGAACCAAATGGAACAGGTGGTTTTGGCGTTCCCGGAATGGAAGATGACGTTATTTTTAACACGAGTTTTTCGACAGTAACCATTCAGAATTCCGCTTTCTGCAACAACTTGATTGTCCAAAATGGTGTTTCTGGCGCTTTTTCTGGAAATCTTTTGAGTGTTCATGGAGACGTTGTAATTCAGGGCGAAATAGCTACAGAAATCAATCGCATTTCTTTTGACGGAGGTACCGTTCAATCTGCTGACATCAACCCTGAAATCGATTGCGATGTTTTCATCACGAACAATTCAACCTTGGCACTTCAACACCGCTTGTTGCTACCTCGGAATACCATTCAAATTGTCCAAGGGCACTTAGACGCCACCGGACGAGCGATTGTTTGTGACGCATTTCTAGCTTCAAATAGCCACACACACCTTGCACTGAACGGCAGTAAAATAGTTGTTGAAACGTCTCTTGATGTTCAGCCTTCTGTATCTGTTGATCAATTAGACGACACGGTTTACCCTTGCGAAGGAAGCACCATCAATGAAGGGGCTTTACTGGTTAATTGGGGTAGAGATAACACT
Source organism: Flavobacteriales bacterium (assembly GCA_029245065.1). Lineage (GTDB taxonomy): Bacteria > Bacteroidota > Bacteroidia > Flavobacteriales_D > Sanyastnellaceae > JAQWQB01. The sequence continues at coordinate 22,163 of JAQWQB010000009.1, forward strand.
TGCGGAAACGGCCCAGGGCAAACACCATTCACCGTTACCACCACAATCATTACGGATTACAACGGAGAAGATGTTTCATGCAACGACGCGGAAGACGGCGAAGCTTTTGCTGGAGTCATAGGCGGCGTTGGACCATTCTCATACACCTGGGTTGGAGGCCCGAATACACCCAACTACCCAGGAATTGGCGCTGGAACATACACCGTACTTGTAGAAGATTTAGGACAGGGAATTGTTTGCGTAGATAATGTTCAGCTGACAGAGCCAGCGCCTTTAACCGTGTTTAATTTTACGTATGACCCGCCATCTTGTGCAGGAGAGTGCAACGGATCAGGGTCACCAATTGTTATTGGAGGAGTTAGTCCATACGATTTTGACTGGGGGAACGGCGAAACGAATCAGTTCGCAACAATGCTGTGCGAAGGACTCAATTCCCTTGAAATTATTGACCAGAACGGGTGCGTTTTTGACACCTCTTTCACCGTAGAGCTTGATCAGATTTTCGTAAACCTGGACATCACAGATGTGCTTTGCAACGGTACACCAACAGGCGCGGCTACGTCAACACCAACAGGTGGCGACGGCGGCCCCTATACGATTTCGTGGTCAACATCAGATAATGGACCAACAGTTACTGGCCTGCCAGCTGATACCTATGTGGTTACAGTAGAAGACGGTTCTGGCTGTTCGGTAGATAGTACATTTATCGTTTCGGAAGAGCCGCCGGTAGTGATCGCCTTAGACGATGTTACTGACCCACTTTGCGCTGATTCCAACGATGGAGCCATTGATATTTCTGTTTCAGGTGGAACGCCAACATACCTATTTGATTGGGTAGGGCCGAATGGTTTCGTGTCTGACCAAGAAGACATTTCAGGACTGGAAGCAGGCGATTATGATATTACAGTAACAGACGATAATGGTTGCCAAACAACGACCAGCATAACACTTACAGGCCCACCAGCAATTGTGGCGAATGAAACCATAACAGACGTGCTCTGCTTTGGTGAGTTCACAGGTTCAATTTCTATTGACATATCAGGAGGAACAGCCGGTTACGATACAGATTGGACAGGCCCAAATGGTTTTGTTTCCGTTCAGGAAGACATTTCAGGTTTGGAGGCCGGCGATTACACGGTGGTCATTACCGACGCCATTGACTGCGAAGCTACATTCACCTATACGGTAGATGAACCAGAAGAAATAGTGGTTACCCCTACCATCACACCTATTTCATGTAATGGGGTGAGCGATGGAGAAATAGAAATCACCATTTCAGGCGGAACGCCAGATTACACCATTGAATGGACAGGCCCGAATGGCTTTACTTCAGATCAATTGCTTATTTCGAACCTAGAGGAAGGAGATTACAACCTTACCGTGACAGATGACGCAGGATGTGAAGTAACGGAGTTGTACACGCTTGATAATCCGGCTCCAATTGAAATTACAATTGATCTTGCGCCTATATCATGTGAGGGTGCAGCAGACGCATCTGCAGATATTACCGTTACAGGGGGCACACCAGATTATACATTTGAATGGACAGGCCCGAATGGCTTTACTTCAAATCAAGAAGATATTTCAGGGTTGGACGAAGGCGTTTACAACTTGGTTGTAACTGACGATGCAGGTTGCACATTGCCTGCTTCATTAGCGGTCTCCAATCCAGACCCAATTGTAGCCGTTCTTGTGCCAACAGACGTTAGTTGCGGTGGCTCAGATGATGGGTCAATTGAGTTGAGCATTTTAGGCGGACAACCAGGTTACCAAACAGATTGGATTGGGCCAAATGGGTTTACTTCTGACCAAGAAGACCTTTCAGGACTAATTGCCGGAGATTACACCGTAACCATCACTGATATTGCGGGTTGCGAAATTGAGGAAACGATTACCATTAACGAGCTTCCTCCTTTAGAACTCGTATTCGATGTAACCCCTATTTCATGCAATGGGGCGAATGATGGAGCAATTGACCTGACCATCACAGGTGGGCAACCACAGTATGTGATCGGTTGGGCAGGCCCGAACCTATTTATTACTGAAGACGAAGACATTTTTGACCTCGAACCAGGCTTTTACAACGTATTGGTGATTGATGTCAACGACTGTTTCATTGAAGGTTTTGTGGAAATCACAGAACCAGACCCGATTGATGTTACCGTTGATTCCTCGGACCCAACTTGCTTCGATTCGAATGATGGAACCATCACATTGACCATTTCGGGAGGGGTTGACCCCATTACTGTTTCATGGGACAGTGGCGACAATGGAGCAGCATTAACAGACTTACCGGCAGGTGATTACATTCCGACCATCACGGATGATTCAGGTTGTGAAGTGGTACTACCAGCCATCACACTTACTGCTCCAGAAGAAATTATCATCACCACAGATGAAACGCCAATCCTTTGTGGCGGAGAAGCTACCGGAGCTATCGACATGGAATTCACGGGTGGCCAAGGTACCGTTCAAATTGCTTGGACCGGGCCAAATGGATTTACCTCTGACCAGGAAGACATTGCTGATCTGGAAGCAGGAACCTATGATCTTGTTTTAACAGACGAAGCAGGATGCCAAGCATTCGCAACGGTTGATATATTGGAGCCACTTCCGCTCGATGTTCAGAGCGTGATTGCACCGCTTAATTGTGCCGATGATTTAGGAAGCATTGAATTGACGATCTCGGGCGGTACAACAGACTATACGGTTGCCTGGACAGGCCCAAACGGGTTTATTTCTGATCAAGCGATTATCATCAACCTGGAACAAGGCACCTACGACTTAGTGGTCACGGACGCACTAGATTGCGAGTATACAGAGACATTTGATTTAGTAGCTCCAGACCCACTAGAGGTAACAAGCGATGTTACTGATTTGCAATGTGGAAGCGGCCCTATTGGAGCTGTGGACCTGACGATCACAGGAGGCACATTGGATTACACCATTCTTTGGACAGGCCCAGGTGGCTTTTCTTCGAACGCAGAGGACATTACAGACCTGGGAGAAGGCACTTACGATGTCAGTGTAACAGATGCAGGAGGTTGTGAAGTTCTTTTGAGTTTCGAGTTTATTCAACCAGAAGAATTAGACATAGAAGTTACTACTGTTGAGCCGGCCTGTTTTGGTGAAAACACGGGAAGCATCTCAATTGTGATTACCGGAGGTGTTGATCCGTATGACGTTATCTGGACAGGCCCAAATGGTTTCTCATCAACCGCAACGGACATTACAAACCTTGTTGCTGGTAGTTATGACCTCGGTGTTACCGACGCGGGAACATGTGCATCTTCGCTCACGATTGACCTGGATGAACCAGAAGAGCTAAATGTAGTTGCTGATATAACGGATATTATTTGTGGGGGCGCCAACTCTGGCGCTATTGACATCACCATCGAAGGGGGCCAAGGTCCGTTTGATGTGGTGTGGTCAGCACCTGGTTTCAACGCGCTTACGGAAGATATTTTCGACCTAGAAGCTGGTTCTTACACGTTAGACATTCTTGATAACAATGGGTGTTCGTTTACTGCATCTTATGATGTGAGTGAAACAGTGCCAATTGACATCACATTGGATACGGCAGATTCTTCTTGCAACGAGTCAAATGGAAGTGCTTCCGTTACAACTACAGGAGGACTTGATCCAGTGACCATCACCTGGTACGACGAAGATTTCTTTGAAATAGGAACAGGACTTTCAATTGCTGATTTGCCAGCAGGAACGTATGTGGTAGAGGCAACAGATGGCAACGACTGCGTGATGGGTGAGACCTTCAGTATTTCTGATTCAGACGCTATTCAGTTGGAGGCAGATGCCACTGACCCGCTTTGTGCAGGAGACACCAACGGAACCATTGACTTAACCCTCACAGGAGGAACAGGAACCATTACCATTGCCTGGTCTGGACCTGATGGCTTTGTCTCAGACCAAGAAGATCTTGCTGATTTACAGGCAGGAATATACAGTGTTGAAGCGACTGATGAAGCAGGCTGTATTGCTGCTTTAACCGTGGAACTGCTTGAGCCAGAAACACTAGATGTTCAAGCGTTGATCACTGGAATAGCTTGTGGCACATCTGGCACAGGAGCAATAGAATTGGACATTGCAGGAGGTACAGGCAATATCATCGTTGATTGGGTAGGGCCGAATTCGTTTACGTCTAATGCTGAAGATATTTTCGACCTAGAAGCCGGAGACTATACAGTACTGGTAACAGATGAAAGTTTGTGCACTTTCACGACTACTTACGAAGTACCCGAACTAACCTCTGTGGAAGTTGAATTCGTTCTTACACAAATTGAATGCAATGGTGCGAATGACGGTGCCATTTCAACAACAGTAACATCTGGAACCCCTGCATTTGACTTTCTATGGACAGGCCCAGATGGCTTTTCTAGTGTGAATGCAGACCTTGCACTTTTAGCACCAGGTGATTACACGTTGACCATCACCGACGACAACGATTGTACTGTTGAAGAGACGGTAACCATTACCGAGAACCCCGCTTTGGAACTTGAAGTTATTGAAGCAGCGCCGGCTTGTAATGCAGCAGATGGAGCGCTAGAAGCTGTGGTAACAGGCGGAACAGTTGGTGGTGATTACACCTACTTCTGGTACGACCTAGACAACGGAAACACACTCATAGGAACCGATGCGATTATTGAAGATCTGCCTGCCGGTCAGTATTTTGTAGAGGTATTTGATGACTTGGGGTGCCTAATTAGCGCTCAAGTACCACTGGCGAATAACGTTGGTGAAATCACAGCTGTTCTTTCTGATCCGCTATGCTTTAGCGATTTCAACGGTGTGATTGATGCTACAATTACCGGTGCGACTGACCCGCTGACAATTTCATGGACAGGGCCAAACGGATTTGCTTCTGACCAAGAAGACATTGCAGACTTGGAAGGCGGTGAATACATCATTGAAGTGTTGGATGGAGCAGGTTGTATTTTGACAGAAACATTCACACTAGTAGCTCCTGAAGAACTCATATTGACCACCGTTGGTGGAGATCTACTGTGCGCAACGCAAGCTGCAGGAACAGTAATTGCCACCATTGAAGGAGGTACAGAAGACTATACGATTGCATGGGTTGGTCCGAATGGCTTTACCTCAGAGGAACAAAATTTAAGTGACCTTTTACCAGGTTGTTACGATTTGCAAGTAACAGATGCCAACGCCTGTTTGGCGATTTCTCAAGCGTGCATTGATGCTCCAGATAGTATTCAAGTGGACGCGATTCCTACGAATATTGCTTGCTTCGGAGAATTGACAGGTTCTATTGAAATCGAAACCGAAGGAGGAGTAGGAGGCTTTACGTACGACTGGAGTGGACCGAACGAGTTCGCTTCGGACGATGAAGACATCTTTGACTTGGCCGCAGGAGCGTACGATTTGATTATTACGGATGCGAACTTCTGCGAGTTAGACACCTTCTTTATCATTTCGCAAAACCCGCAAGTTATTGCGGTAGCCGACACCATTTTACCATCGTGTCCAGGATTCGATGATGGACAAATTTCACTGACCATTTCAGGGGGTCAAGGCCCTTACACACCGAACTGGTTTGAGGGCGGAATTCAGTTTGAAACAGGAGAAGTGGCAACCAACCTTGATGCTGGAACCTACGAAGTACAAATTCAAGACGCATTTGGCTGCCTTGTAGTTCAAGAATATGAATTGGTTGACCCTATTCCTTTCGAAATTGACAGCGTTGTGACACCAATTGCTTGTTTTGGCGAAGGAAACGGATCAATTGAAATTGACGTTTCTGGCGGAACAGGTGATTTAACAACGTTATGGGTGGGTCCGAACGGATACACATCGGCCAATGAAGACATTTTCGACCTAGAAGCAGGTAGTTACGAGTTGACATTAGGAGATGAACTTGGTTGTACAATGACCTTTGACTTTACCATTGTTGAGCCAGAAGCGATAGATGTAAGCATTGAGAACCTCATTAATGCATCTTGTTTGACATCAGAAGATGGAAGCATCCTGATCAATATTCAAGGCGGGGTTGAGCCGTATGAGTTTGCATGGTCTGGGCCAGATGGTTTTACTTTCGACCAAGAAGACCTGATAGATGCCCCAACAGGAACCTACGACTTACTTATTACAGACGACTTTGGTTGTACGTTTGAATTGACTTCAATTCCACTTGGGTTCAATGGAAACGTAGAAGCAGATGCTGGCCCTGATGTGGAACAGTTTGATGGTATTGCACTAGAGGTAATTGGAACGCAGACAGGCGGAACAACGGAGTTTTGGTCAGACTTAGATGGCGAGCAAGTGGATCCAGATGGTACACTTTCAGTAGAACTAGAGCCGGGTGAATACACCTTCGTTTACAACGCGGTTGATGGTCCTTGTTTCGACACAGATACCATTAACGTGACCATTTTCGCCCTGCCTGAAGTAGATGCAGGTGAAGACCAAGACGTTTACTTTGAAGAGCAGGTTGTTATTGGCGGAAGCCCAACGACCGATGTTGAGAATGTATTCACATGGACTCCTTCTGAATTGCTAGTGAATGATGAGGTATTGAACCCTCAAACGGTCGAAGTAACCGCTGACACCTGGTATTTTATTGAAGTGGTGGACATCAACGGCTGCGTTGCCCAAGACTCTGTGTTCATTAGCTTAATCCCGCAATTGGATGTGGTGTCTGGCTTCACACCGAACGGTGATGGTATGAACGATTTCTGGGACATTGGCAACACCGGTTTTTATCCGACATTGGTAGTTTCCATCTACAACCGATGGGGTGATTTACTCTTTCAGGATGGAAATGGGTATGCACAACCTTGGGACGGAACCTACAATGGAACTCAATTGCCTATTGGCACGTACTACTATGTAATTGATATTGATGAGCCTGAGTTTAAGGCCACAATGAACGGACCAGTTACCATACTGAGATGAAGCAGTTTTTGGCCTACATATCGTTTTGTTTGTTCTTCCTAGGGGGAATGAACTTGCACGCCCAACAGCTTCCTCAAATTAGCATGTTCCAAGACAACTACTACGTGTTGAACCCGGCATATGGAGGGTCTCAACAAGAGTTTCAGGTATATGGGATGAACCGGACACAGTGGACGGGCATAACAGATGCTCCCCGAACGTTCGCCCTATCCCTTCAAGGACAACTTAAAAACCCTCACATCGGAGTTGGCGGACATTTGTTTACGGATAACGTTGGTCCGACGAGAAGAACAGGCCTTCAACTTTCGTACACGTGGCACTTTTTTATCAATGAAGACATCAAGTTGGGCTTGGGGCTTTCCGGAGGCATGCTGCAATTTGCCATTGATGGAACGAAAATTTCTCTGAAGGAAGAAGGAGACCCAGCGTTGTATTCTGAGCTTCGTTCACAAACGGTTTTTGACGCCACTTTTGGAGCTTATATGCGTTCTGACGAATGGTGGGTTGGGGTAACGTTGCCACAATTACTACAAAATCAAATTCGTTTGTACGATACCGTTGAACAGGCCACTAACCGATTGGAAGATCACTACATGGTTGCCGGGGGGTATAAATACGAGCTGAATTCTGATTTCACAATCGAACCAGCCATCCTCATTAAGTATGTGAAGCCAACCCCATTAAAGTGGGAGCTGAGCGCTCGTTGTACTTATTTGGATATGTTGTGGTTGGGGGCTTCATTCAGAAGCAACGATGCCGCCGTCATCATGGCAGGATATGAATACCGAAAAGCAATCAGCATCGGTTACGCCTATGACTTGACAACATCCACGTTGCGAGATCACACCACAGGAACCCATGAAATCTTAGTTGGTTTCCGATTTAATCAATAAGACACGTTCATCGTGTCATTGACAGGGATGCTCCGTTTGCGCGCATCTTTTTTCAAAAAACCGAATCATAATTAGGTCACCAGAAATGGGTGCTCCGCTTGCGTGCATCCTGAAAATTGATTGCGCCAGAAAATTAATTCGTTACGTTCACAAAGTTGATGTTGGGCGAAGGGGTGGAGTTCGGAGCTTTGCACAGGGAAGGGGCCGGTGATATCCTAGTATATACTTAAGTTATTAGAAAGGGCAAAAATGTGCCAAGAGGAAAGAAACCGGTAATCGAACTGTAAAACCGAAAGCACAGGTCCGTTAATGGTACTAATACACAGGAATCCTCCGCTTTCGCGCATCCTCATAAACGGGTTTTAGAAAATTTATCACACTGAAAATCAGGCGCCTATAAATTATTTTCATTTTTCTTCCAAGGAAAATCAAGTTCGCAGCGTATAGTCTATCATAACATCAAAAAACCGATTAATTATGAAAAACCTGCAACGCATTTTTATGACCCTAGCGCTCATGCTTGGGGTGGTGTCTCTTCAGGCACAAGGCAACGACTGCGATTGCCCAGAACCAACAGAGGAAGACATAGTCTGTGTAGACCTAGGAGGAGAAATCCTCGCTTTTCCAAGTGCATGCCTGGCAGAATGCATTGGATTTGAAGTAGTAGAAGGAGACTGTACGATTGAAGATTGGGATGACCAAGGAGATTGGGAAGATGAAGAATGGGACAATGAAATTGAGTGTGACTGCGAAGAGCCAACCGAAGAGGATGTGGTTTGCGTTGAAACACCGTTTGGAATTGAGCCTTTCCCAAGTGCTTGTATCGCTGCGTGTTTCGGACTAGAAGTAGTGGACGGAGACTGTGATTTTATTGATTGGGATGATCAAGGAGATTGGGGTGACGAAGGAGAGTATGATTGTGACTGTCCTGAGCCAACAGAAGAAGACATGGTATGTGTTGAGTCTGGTTTCGGTATCGTCCCTTTCCCAAGTGCATGTTTAGCTGAATGCTGCGGATTAGAGGTGGTAGAAGGTGATTGCGCTATGGAAGATTGGGAAGACTACGAAGACGAGTGGGAAGACGATGATTACGATTATGGAAATGATTGTGATTGCGAAGAACCAACCGAAGATGACATTGTTTGCATCGAAACGGATTTCGGAGTAGTAGCTTTCCCAAGTGCGTGTTTGGCTGAGTGCTTCGGTTTCGAAGTAGTTGAAGGAGACTGTACAATTGAAGATTGGGAAGATCAAGGAGATTGGGGTGACGAATACGATGATGATTATGGCGTTGACTGTGACTGCGAAGAGCCAACAGAAGACGACGTAGTATGTGTTGACACTGGCTTTGAAATTCTTCCTTTCCCAAGTGCATGTATCGCAGAGTGTCTAGGACTCGAAGTAGTAGACGGAGATTGTGATTTCGGTGATTGGGATGACCAAGGTGACTGGGATGACCAAGGTGACTGGGATGATGAAGACATAGACGACATCTTTGATTGCGATTGCGAAGAGCCAACAGAAGAAGACATGGTATGTGTTGACACTGGCTTTGAAATTCTTCCTTTCCCAAGTGCATGTCTAGCAGAGTGCTTCGGACTAGAAGTAGTAGAAGGTGGATGTGACGAGTTCGATGACGGGTCTGAATTCCCAATGGTAGCTATTGAAGAAGCAAGCTATGAAGAAGGACAACTTATCGGAATTGAAGTTTTCCCGAACCCAGCGAACGAATTAGTATCCATTACAATTGAAGCGAATGGTGAAGGTGCTGCAAGCCTTCAGATCTACTCAATTACAGGTCAACTAATGATTGATGAGCAGGTAGGCATTGCTAGCGGAACACAACGTTCTCAAGTGAGCTTAACTGAGCTTCCTGCAGGAACTTACCTAGTGAAGGTAACGGACTCGAAAGGAAACCAACAGAATGAAACGTTAGTGAAAACGAAGTGATATTTGTATAGTTACTGAGTCTGTCGGTTTAATTAGCCGGCGGGCTCATTACTTTCTTACATTGGAGCCAAACCAGGACGAGATACTAAAGGGCTGCCTCAAGCGGAATCGCAAGGCGCAATACATTTTTTACAAGATGTACTTTCCCTACCTGTTCTCAATTTGCCTCCGCTACACCAATGACCGTGATGAAGCAATGTCGGTACTGAACCTTTCTTTTGCACGCATCATGATGAACCTTAAAAAGTACGACTCCTCACAGCCATTGAAAACATGGATTAGAAGAGTTACACTGAACTGTATTATTGACGAATTTCGGAAGACAAAATCGTACAAGGAGCACCTTCAATTGGGCAACGATGCTAAAATGGACAATGCGTCTTTAGCAAATGACCACCAGACCATCGGAAGCAACTTAGCTGAAGTGGTACAAACGAAATTGAAAAAGCTTTCTCCAGTTACCAGAAGCGTATTTAATTTGTACGCGGTAGACGGTTACAAGCACAGAGAAATAGCAGAAATGTTAAACATCTCAGAAGGAACTTCAGCTTGGCACTATAGCGAAGCGAAAAAAGCGATAAGAGAGTTTTTGGAACCAGAATTCAAACACCTAGTGAAGAATGGAAGAGCATCAGCATAACGAGCCCTTCAAGGAGGAATATTGGCAAGACGCCCTTGGGGTGCTTGAGCAAGAAGAGCGCAAAGCGCGAAGAAAGAAGGTAGTGCCTTTGTTCTTCAGCATCGCGGCACTCATTCTTGTTGTTTTTGCCGTTCGTTACTATGTGAGCCCAACATCTGTGGAACGCGCTTCAACCGGCACCATCCAAGGACCGCAAACCAATAGAACTGTAGACGGTCAAACGAACAACACTTCAACGAACGAAACAGCGGCGGAAACTACGCAGCCTAATGACACCGCTGCACCGGCCAACAGCCGCTACTCAGACAATTCGGAAGTAGAGAATACCAGAGCCGTTACACCAGAGAATGATCAATTAACCCCAGAAGAGCAAGCGGTAGATGAAGCATTGACCGCTGATGACAATAGCACTAAGCAAGACAACGAGGAAACAAGCAGAACGGAAGAACAAAACGACAACCTAGAAGCATTGGAAACTGCTGACAACGATTCAGCAAATACGGAAGAAGAGTACCCTCAGGACCAGTTGGACCCAGCTGATGTTGAAGACACGGTAGACCATACGCCAGGCGGAGACCCACTAGAGAGTATCTTGAACCAAACCTCTCCAGAATTGCCAGCCATTTCGACTATTCAACCGGGCTTTGGGTTCGCAAATGCCGCCATCAAACCGGTAGTTCCTGCTCGTTTAGCAACAAGTGAAGGGAAGATTTTCAGCCTCCATTTTGAAGACAAACACAGAGAATTCCTTCGCCTTCCAACAATGTCGACCCCAATTACCCTATTTGTTGGGAACGCATTTGCTCCTGGCTACGGTTCACGAAAAGCAAGCCATTGGAACCCACAAGCAGGAATTGCATTGGAGCACCGAGTTGAAAACAACTTGTGGTTCAGAGTTTCAGTTGGCGGACAACAAATTTCGCAGACGTTTGCATCTAAGAGCTACCTAGAAGAGCAAGCGAGTTTCGGATATGAAGCGCTTGAAACACGTATTTCAACAGATAGGCTTTACCTCTTGGATGTTCCTGTTGGCCTGGTATGGGACGCCTTCATGAGACATTCCTTTATTGTAGGTGGTGGTATTGAGGCCATTGTGCGAACAGAAAACACCCTTGAAAAGAATAAAATCGATGCGTTCGGCACAGAAAACATTGATTCAGAGTCATCGTACGGTTACTTAACCGGTTACAACCCGATTATGTATAACCTGAACATTGGCTATAGGTACAAATTTTCGAAACGAAACTCATTGGACATTGTTGCGTCTACCGGTTTTCACGAAGTCAACCAAATTGGAACCTCCAAGAATGGTCGAATTTCAGTTCGATATAATTTCCAAATCAAATGAGAAAGGTCCTTTTATTTTCGATCAGTTTGGTCTTGTTCGGCTGCGTGAAGCCCGAACCTGAAGAAGTGGTTTCCCTTCCATCTCATTTTTCCCTTGAAGGAACCTTGAATGGAGAAGCGTTTAATATGACGCCGGGAGAAAACGGATTTTACTTGTTTACAGATTTGGCTGACCACAATCAAGGACGTGTAGATTTTTCGGCAACGTCTGCTCATTTGACAGATGATTTGGCGCATTGGATTTCCTTCGAGCTGATTATGGATGGAGATGAAGATGACTTCTCTGAAGACCTTATTGATGACATTGAAGAAGGGGAGTTGGCGATAGGGATGGAGCCGTTGGAGGAATATGACGTGGTTCTTTATTCTGATAATGATTTTACCTTTTGGTCACTAGATGACGAAGTTGTAGGAGAGGGAAATGAGTTCGAATTCGGGTCTTTGAACACGGAAACGATTACGTGCTCTACGCTTGATTGCTTGAATGAAATTGGAATATTTCCGACAAACGTTATTGATTGCACATCTAGCCCTACGTTTAATGTCATTAACATTGAGCAACTCGAAAATGGATTATTTGCGTTGTATCCACCAGAAACGAACAACGAAATGGATTTCTTGGCTTGGGATGTGAATGGTGAGACTTACAACACTTTTGGAAACGAACCTCTCTTGGTAGAGGCGCCAGGCTCGGGAGTCTTAGATGTTCTGCTATTGGGGGGGGGGGTACAAAGCAACCCGTATTTTGTTGTGCAATCTTTTGTTGGTTTCATTGGTGATTGCTCATTTCCATGGATTGAATCAGGTATTATCTCTGAGGAAGAACCAATCATGCGCGTTACGTATTACAATGGAAACGGGCAGCTTTACACGTCAGAACTTATGTGTGACCCGGATGTTGATCAGCTGAACGACGCGTTCTTCGAAGTGCTTTCAATGGAAGATTTTAGCGCGAATGAAAACGGCTTGCCAACAAAGAAAATGACTTTTTCGACCAAATTATTGCTGAAGACAGACCTCGGAAACCCGTTTGGCGAAATCTTGGAGTTGGAAATTGAAGAAGGTTCTGTCGCATTTCCGTACCATACAGACTAGCCGTTAAATGGCAGAGAATCGGTCTTTCAATTTCAAAAATGGCCTTTCGAGCAACCTGAAACTGAGCTTCGCTAAGACAATTGTTACAAGCAAACTAGCAAAAGACTCCAGCACGAGAACCTGCCACACAGCTGTGTTCAATGCAGCTTTTTTCGTCAAGGTCGTAACCACCAATATGCCTACAAAATGAAGGCAGTAGAGTCCGTATGAGATTTTTCCCAAATTGGTCAACAGGGCGCTTCGCCCCAACTGAAAAAGCCGCTTCCTCACATAGGTTTGGTCGAAAATTACCCCCAGAAACAACAACGCAATGATTGAACGCTCGAACACGGCAATGACCGGAGAACGGAGCAGTAATTCAGACCTAAAAAAGAAAACGAGTCCAACAGCCATATAAAGGATCACTACATGCCACTTGGCAGCTTCTTCCACCCGTCTGCGAAAACGGGATGAGGTGGCAATTAACCACGCCCCAAGCGCCCCAATTGCCATGTCGCCAATGCAACTCAGTGTGTGCAGTTCATGCATGTTGTAGGATGGATTAAACCACCTAAAACCCCAACTTACAAGGATGATGATTAGGAAGGCTACCCAGTATTTTCGAATTGGAAGGAGGGCTAAAATCAAAGGCCAAACCAAGTAGAATTGCTCTTCAATGGCGATGCTCCAAAGGACCCCTAGAATAGACGCGTCGGGAAGTCCATTCCAAAGCAAGTCGAAGTTGTTCAAGAAAAAGAGGTAGAGCAGTGGATTGGCTGTTTCGTTGGGGACTTCGCCAAACAGGCTTTTCAAAAGTGGAAACACAAGAAAGCCAAATGCCACACATCCGTAGAACAGCGGCCAGATACGCAGCACACGGCGCATCCAAAAACGACGGACGTGAATTTTACCTTGCTTTTTTCGCTCTGCGATGAGCAAATAAGTGATTAGAAAACCGCTCAACACGAAAAAGAAATTTACGCCAAGGTTTCCGTTTCCGAAGACTCCTTTTTTGATGAACTGATAGACTGGGGACGATGTGACGTGGGCAAATTCAGTTGAAAAACTGTGGTAAAAGAATACCGCAAGAAAGCTCAGAAAACGGAGTGCATCGAGATTTTCAAAGTAAACAGGCTTCTTTTCGCTCATTGTTGCAAGTTCGATTATTTCACTCATTTCAGCGGTTTTAGGGCGAAGAATCGTGTTTTTAGGCTCTTTTTCAATTGAAATGTGACGAAAATGAAACGTTCACGTCAGAAAAGCACAAAACCATAACGACAAATAATTATGGAAACGATTACATCATCTATTGGGTCACTTTATGATACCATTGCCACAGGAATTGGGGATTGAAACTCATTGGTGCATTAGTAGCGCTAATAATTGGGTTGTGGCTCATTCGCTTTTTAGTGAAAGCAGTAGCAAAAGCGTTTGAAATTCGCAAAATGGACGCAACACTTAAGCCGTTTCTATTGACAGTGATAGGCTTTGGTCTGAAAGCACTCTTGTTCATTACCATCGCCGGAATTGTAGGAATTCCAACCGCTTCATTCGCAGCACTTATTGCAGGTGTTGGTATTGCTATTGGCGCCGCATTTAACGGATCTTTGGGCCATTTGGCCAGCGGTGTGATGTTATTAATCTTCCGTCCCTTCAAAGTCGGTGACCTCATTGAAACGAATGGAACGCTTGGCTTCGTTAAAGAAATTTCAGTTTTCGTGACCGTGCTTGAAACGTTCCAGAACAAAACGGAAATCATTCCCAACGGAGCGGTGACAGCAAATAAAATTACCAACTACACAACCATAGGTAACCTGAGGGTAGACATGCCTTTTTCAATCCGCTACGGAGCTGATATCGAAAAAGCGAAAGCGATTGTATTGGACGTCTTGAAGGGCGATGGTCAGGTATTACAAGACCCAGCACCTCGCGTAGCTGTTAACAGTCTGAACCAAAGCGCTGTTGAATTGGTAGCCCTGCCATACTCATCTGTAGAAGGGTATTGGGATGTTTACTGGGATACACGTCAACGCATTGTTGAAGCATTAGGAAATGCAGGATTCCAGGCTCCATACCAGCAAACGGTTGTAACCATGAAACAAGCTTAAGTCTAGAGTGGAGTAGAAAACTACTCCTTCTTATTCCTTTATGATATACACACAACGGAAGCCTAACCAATGAGTTGGGCTTTCGTATGCAATAGCCTTTTCGGATTGGCTTTCAGCAGATGTGTGGAAAAAGGATCCGCCTTTTGAAACACCCTCTTCAGCAATCCTTTCGGCCACATTTCCGAAGAGGTTTTGCATGCCGAACGAATTCTTCACACCCTGTGTTGCAGGGCTCGTGATTCGAGCCTCTGAAGAGGTTTGGATGTTGAAGTCTTTCACGTTGTAAGGCATGTCTTCGCTGGTGAAAGAAGACTTGCTCTTGCGAACAGGTTTTTCATTTAAAGGTGCGTTTGCCACCAGTTCCCATTCCGCTTCGGAAGGCAGACGGTATGCTAGCTCAGGCATTTTGTAGTTTTTCTTCTTCGCATGCTGAATAGCTAGCATTTCTTTCACGCGCTCTGTTCGCCAAGTGCAAAACTGTTGTGCTTGGTTATACGAAACACCAACTACCGGGTAGTTATGGTAAGCGGGGTGGAAGAAATAGAGCCTTGAGAAGGGCTCATTGAAACCAGTAAACACAGATGAGTCAGGCAATGAAGCGAGGTATTCAGGGGAATTATCGCCGTAATTGTTCTTCATCCAAGTCGTGTATTCTAGCCAGTTGAACGTAGTAATTTCAGTCTGATCAAAGAAAAGGGAATCCGAAA
>JAQWQB010000013.1 GCA_029245065.1 Flavobacteriales bacterium
TTGCGGTAGAGCGGCTTATTTCGCACTAACATGTCTTTCTTTGTCATGTTAAAAATGCGGTAAGCCGGCTTTAATCGACGGAAGAAACCCCAATATTTGTCTACCAATTTCGCCATAGAGCGCAAAGATAAGTACCTTTCTAAGCAAAGATGCGTGTATTTTCGGAATGATTTATGTGCACATTTGATGAACTTTTCAAAGAAAATCTATGAAGCTGCTCATTCGTATAGTCTTGATTTTGGCAATAGCTCTAACAAGCTCTGTCACATTACACGCTCAAAGCGACAATTCAAAAGTTGATAAGAAACAAGCTGAGTTTGACGGGAGCAGATGGGTTTTTGGCGGAAATGTTTCTGCCGTTTTCGGAAATGTGACACTCGTCGGTGCCAATCCAAGTGTGGGGTATCGATTGACCCAAAAGTTAACTGCAGGAGCAGGAGGTATGTATTACTATTGGAAGCCGGCCGGCTTTGGCGGAACCTCTGTTTACGGCCCTACATCTTACATGCGGCTGAATATTGGTCAAAGTTTACTTACCGATGGAGATCGCCTTTTTGCGCAAACGGATTACTATGTATTAAACACCCGTGTTTATAATGTAATTGATGACGAAATTCGAAGAGAATGGGTACAACAATTCTTTGTTGGAGGCGGCTACTACATGCAAATTGGGCAAAACGTTTTTGCCGGTATCACCGTTCAAGTGGACCTCATTCAAGATCCAAATTCCTTCTTTCAATCGCCATTTATTGGTGGCGGCATTTCGGTAGGTCTCTAGAAGAACACTTTGTTATCTTTGCAAAGTGAAAGACATTCTCGACAACACATTCTGGGGCAATACAATTGAAAACTGGCTTTTCGCCGTGGCCTTCATTGTTGGTTCCGTCATCTTGGCGAAACTCATGTACGCCCTATTCGGAAGAATATTCAAAAGAGCTGCCAACAGAACAGCTACCAAATTGGACGATATTCTAATTGACATGTTGGAAGAGCCTATTGTGCTTGCCATTGTGATCATTGGACTGTGGTGGGGGTATGACTACCTTACTTTCGAGGAGAGCGTCACTTTCTGGATTCACCGCGTATTTAAAGTGCTTATTGCCATTAACTTAACATGGCTTGCTGCGCGAATTGTTGATGCATTACTGAAAGAGTACCTCATTCCGTATGCCGAACGATCAGAGTCGAATGTAGACCATGTGATGCCCATCATTCGCAAAAGCGTTCGCTCCCTTATTTGGGTGATTGGGATTGTTCTAGCCCTCAACAATGCAGGCTATGACGTAGGTGCACTGATTGCTGGAATAGGTATTGGTGGAATTGCACTTGCCATGGCTGCAAAGGATTTCGTAGCCAACATTTTCGGCGGAATTACGGTGTTCACAGACAAGCCTTTTGCTCCGGGAGATCGCATCAAAATTGGAGGGTACGACGGTTTTGTGTTGGAAATCGGCATTCGTTCTACCCGACTTCGCACCCTAGAAGGACGCGTGGTAACTGTTCCCAACCACAAATTCACAGACAGCTTTGTAGAGAACGTAAGTGCTGAACCTTCCCGTAAAGTAAAACTCACGTTAGGTCTTACGTATGACACCACGCAAGACGGCATCCAACAAGGTCTCGACATCTTGAAAAACCTTGTACTTGATCATCCACAAATGGAAGATGATCATTTTGTTTGGTTCGAAGGTTTTGGCGATTTTAGTCTCAACATCTCTTTGATCTATTACATCCGTAAAGAAGGGGATTTATTCGACGTTCCGAATCAACTTCACCTATCCATTCTGGAGAAGTTCAATGCAGCAGGGCTCGAATTTGCCTTCCCAACACAAACCGTTTTTCATCAATCCTTGGACTCAGACCAAGGCAAATAAGCGACGCCTCCAAGCTGCCTCATTTGTTTTTGAATTTGCTGTCCTCGTTT
This sequence comes from Flavobacteriales bacterium, assembly GCA_029245065.1. Classification (GTDB taxonomy): domain Bacteria; phylum Bacteroidota; class Bacteroidia; order Flavobacteriales_D; family Sanyastnellaceae; genus JAQWQB01. Next base: position 1,925 of record JAQWQB010000013.1, read on the forward strand.
TCGAAGGTAGTTCGAAGGTTTTCCAGGGTTTGATTTCTTCGGGCTTGGCAAACCACCAGCAATCAAGGCGGCCTGAGCGCTCGTCAATTTGGTGGCAGAAACGTTGAAATATTTCTGACCCGCAGCTTCTACCCCAAAGGTTTGAGGTCCCATTTCAATAACATTCAAGTACACTTCCATGATGCGCTCTTTACTCCAAAAGAGTTCTATTAACGCAGTGAACCACACCTCCATTCCTTTTCGAACCCAACTTCTTGAGGGCCACAGAAACACGTTCTTGGCGCACTGTTGCGAAATCGTACTTGCCCCACGGGTTTTGGAGTGTGTTTTATTGTATTCAATGGCTTTGGCAATGGCCTCTGTATCAAAACCCCAATGTTCCGGGAAACGCTGATCTTCAGACGCAACAACTGCCAATGCCATCTTTTGAGACATCTCATCCATGTCTACCCAGTGGCGATCATGGTCTTTTCCTTCCAATAATTGAAGAACCGTAGTGGGCGGATTCACCCATTTGTACATAAGAACCCATGCCACTGATATAGCAACAAACCAACATGCGCATTTCAGACTAAATTTCCACGCACGTTTTAGGAAGTTCTTCATGCACTAATTAGATAGAAAGCTTCTTTCTAAGGTCTTTCGGCACACCGTCTTTATGAAGCAAAATAGCAATCGTCTTCATTCTAAAATAAGCCATTGAAACGTACTGAAGCCCGCCTGTGGCATTGCCTGTTCCCCACGAATTCTTGATGATGAAATAGCCATTTCCATTCTTGTCTTTCGCCATTCCAACAATATGCATCAAGTGATCATCTGTTGTTTTGTAGTTGTCAAAACCAACTTGTCTAGCTTCAGCAGTCACGGCTGGTTCGTCCAATACCTTCTTGAAATAGACATCTTTTGGGGTGTCTGCAGCCGGATAAATAGCCATTCCGTTCTTAAAGGAAAATCCTCTTTCACTCACATCAGCATCCCAAGCAAGTGTATACCCGTTTTCTAACGCATACTTCACCGTGTTCTCCAATTCATCGAGTCCCACATTCATGAACTCTCCTTGAGAGAAGTTATCTGGAACTTCTAGCACAAAAGGAGCGTACATTGGGTGATGTGTGAATGAAGTTAGGTTTACGTAATCCGAAGCTTTCAACCCCATTTCATCGCGAAAACTCATTGGCGTATACTTCTTTCCTTCGTATTCAAAAGAAGTTGGCACTTCGCCCAAATAGGCATCCAAAACACCGTCTACAGCTGCTCTCCATGCGTCTCCATTGGCAGCATTTCGTTTCTCTACCAACGCTTTCATCATGCCTTCAAGCACGGCATCCATTTCGCCATGATCATGACGTTCGCTATCATAGTTGATACCTGTATACGCCGCTTCAGGCATAACGCCGTAGTTGTTCATCGCATTGATTACATCATGGCACAAACTCCCCGGACCAAACTGATACTTCCCTTGGTAACGCAAGAACATTTCAGCCTTTTTTGGGTAGGTCATGCGCACATTGAACATTTCAGACAAATTGTGCTGGCCCTTCCCCATTCGGATGAGTTCACTTTCTAAAAATGATATGGTAGAATAACTCCAACAGGTACCGGTTCGACACTGATCCTTTGTCTCAGTCTTGTCCAACATGATTTCATCTTTCATTCCATACTCAGCAACCTGTGCTGAAGCGGAAAATAGAAATAGTGATGCGCCAAACGCAAGTAGTATCTTTTTCATAATGGTCTTTTCGAACTTTAAGTCTACAACGAAAACGAAAGTCATTTTCAGTAGCGGATTTCGAAGATAAGGTTTTGAACCGACGCTTGTCAACCGTGCATTGTTAAAAGGAGCATGGCAAGTACAAGCGGAAATCCAAAAGAAGGTGGCAATTTTAGTCCATGAAAATCAAACTTGATGAAGCGTAAAAATATTGCTGTATTGGCCGGTGGATTTTCCGGTGAAGCAGCTATTTCTGGAAATAGTGGGAGAATGGTCATGAAGAACATTGACCGTGATCGCTATAATCCAATGCTCTACTGGATTACTTCCGATGGATGGCACGCCGAAGTGAATGGCGAAAGACACGCCATTGACAAGAATGATTTTTCTACAGAAATTGGAGGTGAGCTTTTTGTTCCAGACTTTGCCTTCGTCATGATTCACGGAACTCCGGGCGAAGACGGAATCATTCAAGGGTACCTCGAACTTATTGGCATTCCATATTCAACGGGCAATGCACTCAACATGGCGCTCACTTTCCACAAAGGGATGACCGTTTCAGCGCTTAGAGGTATGGATATTCCCGTGGCAAAAGGAGTGCTATTGCATACGCGGGAAGGGAAAACGAACGAAGAAATCTTGGCTATCACAGGACTACCTTGTTTTGTAAAACCCAACCAAGGGGGATCCAGCATTGGCATGAGCAAAGTAAAAGCTGCAGACGAGTTGGACGAAGCCATTGAAATTGCCTTCAAAGAAGATAAAGATGTGTTGATCGAGACCTTCATGGAAGGAACAGAAGTGCAATGCGGGGTTATTCCTTGGAATGGCGAGTTAAAAGCACTTCCGCTCACTGAAATCGTTTCGCACAATGAGTTTTTCGATTATGCAGCCAAGTACGAAGGCCAGTCTGACGAAATCACCCCGGCACGTATTTCACCTGAACTCACGGCGCATGTTCAAAGCACAGCAAAAATGGTCTATCAGGCTACAAACTGCAGAGGTATGATTCGAATTGACTTCATGATCGTAGAAGACATAGCACACATCATTGAAATCAATACGGTGCCTGGTTTTTCAGAAGCGTCCATTATTCCTCAGCAAGCGGCAGCAGCGAACATCAGCGCCACGGCCCTTATTTCTTCAGTGATTGAAGCAACCTGCTAACGCTTCGGTTTTTTCACCCTTGATTCATTCTTTTTGACAAACGATTCCCAGCCAGAATAACTTTTTCCGCCTCCCGGAGAACTGCTTTGAAAGTGATGGCAAACAGCAGCAGCCAAACCATCTGTTGCATCGAGCTCTTTGGGCAACGTACTGGGATCTACTTTCAAAATAGAGCACAGCATAGAAGCCACTTGTTCCTTGCTAGCGTTTCCATTTCCCGTTATGGACTGTTTGATTTTCCTTGGTGCGTATTCAACCACAGGAATCCTTCTACTCAAAGCTGCGGCGAATGCAACCCCTTGAGCCCTTCCAAGCTTCAACATTGACTGAACATTTTGCCCAAAGAATGGTGCTTCAGCCGCCACCTCATCCGGATTAAACTCATCCATCAATTGGACACACCTGTCAAAAATGCGTTGCAATTTCAAGGCGTGATTATCCAATTTAGCCAGGTGAATAACCCCCATGGTCAGCATCTCGGCCTTTTTGCCGGTTACCCGAATCATCCCGTATCCCATGATGGTCGTCCCAGGATCAATCCCCATAATTATCTTTTCCGACTTGATTGCGGTACTTTTGGCCATTCCCAAAAGTAACCAATTGAACAATCAAAAAAGGGTATGGTATAAGATCTTGCAGGTAACAATTGTTTTGTTGGCCTTTCTTTTTCTGTATTCGAAATTGAAAGAAGACTTCAGCTGGCAATTTCTGGAGGAAATTAATCAACCAGAACTATTGGTTTGGATACTCCTTTTGTTACCTGTAAATAGCGGGCTGGAAGCAGTAAAATGGTGGAAACTTACGCGTTCCTTTTCTAAGCAATCATTCGGAAAGGCCTTCCAAAGTATTTTGCTTGGAAGTTTTTACACCTTGTTCACACCAAATCGCATCGGCGATGGCGCAGGAAGAGTCCAGATGCTTCCCTCCGGCAACAAATCAAGAGGCACCTTCGCCTTCATCAACGGGAGCATGTCACAATTCCTTTGCACGGTGGTGTTTGGCGGATTCGCCTTGGCTATTATTCAACAATGGTACTCCCCCCTAGATAGTGAGTGGTGGCCGTTCGCCCAATGGGTGCGTTGGCCCATTTGGATTGGAACGATATTGCTACTTCTCCTCTACATTGAACCGGGGTGGGTTACGATGGCGAAGGATTTGACGAAGGAGGAAAGTTGGATTGGAAAACGCGTTCGAACACTGCAACAATATTCCAGGAGACAAAATGCAGGAACCCTCTTTCTGAGCGCATTCAGGTACGCTGTTTTCGCCACGCAATTTTACTTCGCCCTCAAGCTCTTTGGATTAGACGGAAGCACTTTTGAAATTTACCTACGTATTGGCATTCTCTACTTGGCAACGACACTCATTCCTACTGTTGCATTGGCAGAATTAGGCGTCAGGGAATCGTTCGCCATACTGCTTTTTCCAGCGGCGGGCATTTCTGAAGAAGGTGCCATGGCCGCTACCTTCTTGCTCTGGATCGTCAATTTATTGATTCCCGCATTGGTCGGTGGATTGCTCTTTTTGAAAACCAAACCAGCCCGCTCATGACACTTATTCTCGTTCTCATTGGGCTCGTGATTTGCCTTGTTTACACTGCACTAATGGCGTGGATTGGTTATTGGTTGAAGCGATCAAAAAACACGAACGGATCAAACAATCATTCGAAGACGATCAGCATTGTTGTGCCGTGTAGAAATGAGGCGCACAACCTGGCTTCTTTGGCTCAGGTCATCAAGCATGCAAACGTACCGATTGTTCTTGTAGATGACCACAGTACCGACAACACCTTCGAACTAGCACAAACACGCTTTCCCTCAGCTACTGTCATTCAGAGTGAAGGAGAAGGAAAAAAGGCTGCACTTCTTACGGGCATTCGTCATACGAAGACGAATCACTTGCTTTTACTCGATGCGGACATTAGACCTACTGCAACTTGGATTGAAAAAGCCCTAGCAGCCATTCATTCATCTTCTTCGGAATTACTTCTGTTTCCAATACTCGTATCGAAAACACGCGGAATTCTTCAAGCGTTTGAAGCCTTTGACATGCTCGGATTAATGACCGTTACCAGATCAACGGCCAATGCTGGCAAAGCCATGTTGGGGAATGGTGCTGCCCTATCCATCTCCAAAGAAGATTACCTCGTATGCGCCAATGAATTGAAAAGTGAACTCGCCAGCGGGGATGATGTCTTTTTAGTTCACGCAATGAAAAAACGCGGCAAGACCATCAAATTTGCAAACGACAACGCACTCCAAGTGCACATTTCGCCCACAAAAAACTTAAAATCCTTTGTTGGTCAACGCATTCGGTGGGGGCAGAAAAGTGCTGCTTACCGCGATGGAATTTCCATGTTCTTTTCTTGGACCGTTCTAGTTGTAAGCCTGTGGTTTCTTGTAGCAGTGTTCTCCCTTGGATACCTCGCAATTGAAGGCCGTCCAAGTACACCATTGTTCATGCTAATTGCGCTGAAAATCCTTGTAGACATGTGGCTAGCCATTAAAGCACGAAAGGCGTTTGCTTATGACATTCCCTCGGCAGCTCTCTTTCTATTTTCATTCTATTATCCGTTCTACATCTTTTTTGTCGGGATAGGAGGTTTCTTTTTTCGTCCGAATTGGAAAGGACGAAAGGTATAAGCATCTTGCAGCGTGGGAACAACAAAAGAGCTATCTCCAAATCAACAAGCATGGATTCGATTCAGGCGCAACACGGCTGCTGTAGCTGGGTGTGCCGTCATTTTTCTGTTGATTCTCGTGGCCCTTTTGGGAAGTAGCATTCGTCCTGACACATCTGAAAATGCCAACCAACAAAACCTATCCATTTCCAGGCAGAAACCCGGATTCTCGGTTGACATATTGACCATTCCTCCCCTTACAAAAGGTGGGCGTGAGATTTCCTCCAAACAAGAATTCCCTTTGGCATCTTACCGTGTTGAAGGCGAAACGCTTTTCATGGTTCCGTTTGGAGATGAGTTAGAAACTGCTTTCGAACTGAATGGATTGGTCGTTGAAGACATCGTCAAAGAACGAACGTACTGGTTGGGTACAGATAAATACGGAAGGGATTTACTCAGTCGATTAATGGCAGGAACGCGAATTTCAATCAGCGTTGGGTTCATTGCCGTGCTGATTTCACTGCTGGTAGGAATTGCACTTGGCGCCATGGCCGGGTACTTCGGCGGGAAAGTTGATGCCGTCGTTTCATGGTTAATCAATGTCATTTGGAGTATCCCTACGCTACTGATGGTTATTGCGATCACCCTGGCATTTGGAAAAGGGTTTTGGCAAGTATTCATTGCCATTGGTTTAACCATGTGGGTTGAAGTGGCAAGAATTGTGCGTGGACAGTTTCTTAGCATCCGAGAAAAGGAATACGTAGAGGCAGCTAAGGCACTCGGATACAGTCACACAAGAATTATTTTGAAACACATTCTTCCCAACGCATGGGGGCCCATCATCGTTATTTCAGCCGCTAATTTTGCAGGGGCCATTTTGGTAGAAGCCGGATTGAGTTTCTTAGGAATTGGCGCTCAAATCCCGACACCAAGCTGGGGCAATATGATCAAGGAGCATTACGCCATGATCACAACAGACTTGGCTTACCTCGCTATTCTGCCGGGACTCCTCATCATGCTATTAGTTCTTTCATTCATGATGGTTGGCAACGGCTTGAGGGATGCGTTGGATGTGCGTAGCTAGTTACTTATTGCACGCCTTGCCAAACAAAAGCCCAACATTGGTTTCATTTCTACTGCTGAAATGTCAGTAATCAACACTGATTACTGATAACCTAGCGACCTTGAACTTCGGTAGTCTTAAAGGCTTTGATATCTTTGACCTCAAATCAGGAACCGTGGAAAAGAACAGTAAGATTTATGTAGCCGGTCACAGAGGGATGGTTGGCTCTGCGATTGTTCGCAAATTAGAAGCTGAAGGGTACTCGAATATTGTCTTCAGAACTTCTTCTGAATTAAACTTGATGGACCAATCAGCGGTGCAACAATTCTTCGAAGAAGAGAAGCCAGAATACGTCTTTCTGGCTGCCGCGAAAGTTGGAGGAATCCACGCCAACAATGTTTTCCGTGCAGAGTTCTTGTACAACAACCTCATGATAGAGGCCAATATTATTCACGCGGCCCACGAACACAACGTAACCAAATTGCTCTTCCTAGGTAGCTCTTGCATCTACCCCAAATTTGCTGATCAACCGCTCAAAGAAGACAGCCTGTTAACAGGTGCCTTGGAACCCACCAATGAGCCGTATGCCATCGCTAAAATTGCCGGCATCAAACTTTGTGAAGCTTACAGAGACCAATATGGAGACAATTTCATTTCGGCCATGCCCACCAACCTGTACGGCCCAAATGACAACTATGATCTGAAAACATCGCACGTGCTACCTGCCCTACTTCGCAAGTTTCACACCGCCAAGGCCGAAGGGCATCCTACCGTAGAAGTATGGGGCTCTGGAAGTCCGAAACGAGAGTTCTTGCATGTGAACGATTTAGCAGAAGCATGCTATTTTCTGATGATGAATTACAACGAAAAATTGTTCGTGAACATCGGAACGGGAGTCGACGTGACCATCAAGGAGTTGGCCGAAACGATTAAAGAAACAACCGGATTTGAAGGCGAATTGGTTTGGGATAGTTCAAAACCAGATGGCACCCCTCGAAAACTAATGGATGTTTCCCGTATCAATGATTTTGGGTGGAAACATGAAATTGATCTGAAAGACGGTATCGCTATGGTCTATGAAGATTTCAAAAAACTTGAACTGGCGTAATGCGTTTGATCAAAAGACTTCTTGTCATTGTGTTGCTCCTTTCCGCTTTCGGAACGGACCACTTGCACGCACAATTGTACCAAGAGCCTTTTGAAAGAACAGTTACAGAAGGAGTTGAAGACGCTTATTCTGCCGTAGACACCCTCTTTCACTCGGCCATGAAACCCTATCACGCCGATCAGTTCGTGCGCGATAGTATTCCGCGTTTTCGAACCTATGACAGAAGGTATTTCAACCTAACCGAAGTCAAGTTTCTAAAAGAGCACCTCATTGAATTAAAAGAAGACGATTTTGAGCTTTACATGGATGCCGTGTTGGACCTCAATATTGGCCGAGACCTTGGCGACACTTCTTCATGGCAAGACACCGTGCAAGTCTTTAATAATACCAGAGGGCTAGCAATGTATGGTCGAATTGGTGACCGTGTTTCTTTTCACGCATCGGTATTTGAGAACCAAAGTCAGTTCCAAGACTGGATGTACAAATACACCGACTCCCTTGGGGTGGTGCCAGGGCAAGGGCGTTTCAAAGAACTTGAATCCAACGCAAGGGATTACAACTCTGCTTGGGGAGTTATTAGTATTCAAGCAGCAAAATGGCTGCAGGTCCACTTCGGACAAGGGAAACATTTCATCGGCAGTGGTTACCGATCAATGCTGTTGTCTGATGTCGCTTCGAACTACCCTTTCATTCGATTGAAGGCAAATTTTTGGAAGAACCGCATCGAATACACCGCTATGAATGCGGAAATGTTCAACATGGAGCGCCTTCCTTTGGGCGAAGTTCCCGAATCACTTTTCAAACGAAAAGGATACACCATGCGGTATTTGAGTGTTATCCCTCATCCACGACTAGAGCTCGGATTGTTTGAAGCAGTGGTCCACCAGCGATGGGACTCAACGGGAACCAAAGCCTACGGATGGGATTTTTACCAGCCGCTTCCATTTGTCTCTACAGCTGTGAACGGACTGGACTCTGTGAACAATGCGGTGGTAGGATTAAACGCAAAAATCAAAGTAAGCGACAAACTCTTCTTCTACGGACAAGGTGTTGCAGACCAAGCAGAATCTAGGTTCAGCGGCTTCCAAGTAGGACTAAGGTGGAAAGACTTCCCGTTCAAAACCACCACCCTGAGACTAGAATACAACGAAGGAGGCGCAGGCATTTTCACCAACAAAAGAAACCTGCAGAACTACACGCACATGAACCAAGGGCTGGCACATCCGCTCGGCACAAATTTCAAAGAGTACATTGTGGTCTGGCAACAACGAACTCGCAAAAAACGCCTGTGGTCTGAATGGAGAGGTATTTACCAAATTCATGACGGGGGAATTCGTGGAAACATCCAAAGCACACCAACGGAATTGCTTGATGGAACGCATGACCCGGGTGTCACCATGATCAGTGACCTTCAGTTTGGCTACCTCATGAACCCAACTTCCAACATGAACGCCATCATCGGCTGGACCTGGAGGGACCGAAGCACCAACGCAGGCCATTTGGTCAGTTCGTTCTATTACTTCACATTTCGAGTTGCACTTTTCAATAGGTATTACGATGTCTGACACACCTTTGAGCCGTTCGCTGATACAGTTGCACTCCAGTATTGCACACATTGTGCTACCAACCTTGTTTCCAACGACGTTGAAAAAACGTATTTTTAACGAAAGCCTGATCCTGTGCTAGAAATCATATTCGGATTTATCACTGCTTCCTTTTTGGTTGTAATAGCCATGCCGTCGCTTATCAAAGTGGCGAAAATGAAGCACCTTGTAGATGAGCCTGGTGACTCAAGAAAACTGCATCGCAGAAGTGTACCAACCATTGGTGGAATCATGATTTTTGCCGGAACCATATTGGGGTACAGCCTGTGGTTCCCAACTCAAAACGCCTACAAACTGGGGATGAATTACGACCCCCTTTCGGCCTTGCACGAATTCAAATACCTGGTAGCCAGTATGTTTATCTTATTCTTTCTTGGATTGAAAGATGACCTTGTTGGTGTTAGTCCAAGTAAGAAACTGCTGGTTCACTTTATGGTTGGTGCCATCCTGGTGTTCATGGCCGACATCCGAATTACTCAATTTTGGGGGCTGTTTGAATTGGGTGAAATACCTGATTACATCAGTTACCTGTTCTCGGTATTCGTATACATCGTAATCGTAAATGCCATTAACCTCATTGATGGAGTAGATGGTTTAGCAGGAGGAATAGGCCTAATTGCTAGCGTAACGTTCACCTACTGGTTCTATCAAACAGGACACCTCCCATTGGCGCTCTTGGCTTCTTCATTAGGAGGAGCACTACTCGGGTTCTTGGTTTTCAATTTTAATCCAGCTCGAATTTTCATGGGCGACTCGGGCTCATTAACCATCGGGGTAGTGGTATTCGTGCTAGCCGTTCAGATGATTGAATTCCCAATTGACAAATTGCCTTATTCCATGAAAGGGGTTTCGAAACCGGTATTGGCCATGGCAATCTTGGCGTATCCGTTGATTGACACGTTACGGGTGTTCTTTATTCGAACGGTTCAAGGGAGGTCCCCTTTTTCGGCAGATAAAAACCACATTCATCACCGGTTACTAGCACTGGGCTTGAACCACAAGCAAACGGTGTATACACTATATGCTTTTTCGGCATTCATTATTGTGTTAACCTTCTTCTTGCCAGCGCACAGTCCGAATATTTCCTTTCTCATTATAGCAGGTGTTTCCGTTTCAATTGCTCAAATCATCTTTTGGATACCGACGAAGGAGAAAAAGGAAAAGAAAGAAAATACTGAGGAAGCATGAGGTTACTTCTTGTTTTCATCATAGCCCTTTCCTCCTATGTAGCTGCAGCTCAGGTGAACACCGGGTACCAACAATGGGATCCACTCACCCAGACGGCAGCAGGAATTCACAACACACAGGCTCACCACGCCAATATTCGTCCGCTGAGTCCTTTTCTAGACACCTTAGAAGTATATCAAACGGGTGATTCTGCCATCATTTACGGCACAGAAAAACTGAGAGTGAATTGGGCACCTGTGCTCGACCTGAACATAGGAGGCTCAACTTCTCCTACCCCTGGACTTGCTGGTTTTGGAAATGGAGGAGCGCAATTTCAAGCCTATTTCAAAGACCGCTTTTATGCCCGAGCGTCTTACCAAGCGGCCTATCTCTACTTCCCTGATCATCTTCAGCTGTTCGCTAAAAACCGACAGGTACTTCCGGGCATTGGAGAAGCAGTGAATGTTGGCGATGCTTATTTGGCGCATTACTATACCGGGGCAATCGGAATGCGAATGGGAGATCATTTCGAGCTCGAAGTAGGACGAGATAAGCACTTTTGGGGCGATGGCTACCGATCAATGATTTTAAGCACCAACAGCAGCCCCTTTCCGTATGCAAGATTGACAACCAAGGTTTGGAAGGTGAAGTACACCAATTTGTGGTCTGCACTTACTGATTTGAACACCACAACTGGCGAGAAAAGAAGAAAATTCACAACCCATCATGCGCTGAGCTGGAACATTACCCAACGTTTCAACCTCTCCGTTTACGAAGCCGTTGTATGGCAAGCTTCAGACACCCTCTCAGATCGCGGATTTGAAGCGGCCTACCTCAACCCTTTGATCTTTTACCGTCCGGTTGAGTTTGCCCAAGGTTCAGCTGACAATGTGTTGCTAGGCTTGAGCATGCGCTACGAATTGGAAGACGACATTCAACTCTACGCACAATTGTATTTCGATGAGTTTCTCATGGACGAATTGCGTTCAGGTGATGGCTGGTGGGGAAATAAATTTGGCGCACAACTTGGGGCGAAGGCGTACAATTTATTTGCAGACAGCCTTATGCTTCAAACCGAGCTCAACATTGCTCGTCCATACACCTACACCCACGGAAGTGTCATCCAGGCATACGGCCATATGAATCAATCTTTGGCCCATCCGCTTGGGACAAATTTCGTAGAATGGATTTCCAGAGCCAGCTACCAACTCGAAGATTACACCTTCAATGCGAACTTCATGTTTGCCGGTTTTGGAGACGACAAAGAAGGCGAAAACTACGGCGGGGATGTATTCATCTCCTATGCCAATCCTGCAACCATCTATGGCAACACATTGATGCAGGGCGAAAAAAACACCCTGTTGTTTGTTCACTTGGAGGCTGAAAAGAAATTCATTGAGGCCTACGACATCAACCTCACCGCTGGAATAGGAATCCGAAAGGTCTTTAACACCATAGGCTCACCAATGGACGCATGGGTAACTCTTGGTCTGCGTACCCCGATGTTCAGAAGCTACCGCGATTTTTAATCGAAAATCTCGTGTGAACCCGCACCCTACTTTAACTGTTATTGATTAACTTTGCACCCAATTCGAAGAGGACTTGAAAACCGCAGAAACAATCGCTACAACAGAAACCAACACGTCAAAGGTGAAGGACTTAGCTATGTTCTTCAAATTTCGCTTGTCGCTAATTGTTGTCTTATCATCAGTTCTAGGTTACCTCATGGGAGCCGAAACGGTAAGTGGAATAGCATTGGCATCTCTTGTTATTGGCGGCTTTTTGCTATCAGGAGCAAGCAATGGTTTCAACCAAGTTTGGGAAAAAGACCTCGACCTCCTCATGAAGCGTACGCAAAACAGACCCATGCCACAAGGCAGAATGTCTGTAACTGAAGGTCTTGTTATTTCAAGTATTGCTGCGGTTGCTGGGGTGCTAATTTTATGGCTTTCGTTGAATGCCCTTTGCGGAATTTTAGGCATCATCGCTTTATTCTTCTACGTATTCCTGTACACCCCCATGAAGCAACGCAATTCGTTGGCCGTATTCATTGGTGCTTTCCCGGGAGCTATTCCTCCGATGTTGGGCTATGTAGCTGCTTCAGGAACGTTTGGTGTTGAACCAGGTGTACTATTTGCTACGCAGTTCATGTGGCAATTTCCTCACTTTTGGGCCATTGCTTGGGTAGCGTATGACGACTACAAAACAGCAGGTTACAAGCTCATGCCATTCAATGATGGTAGGTCGAAGCGCTCCGCTTTCCAAATCCTACTGTACAGCCTCTTTCTCATTCCAGTGAGCATATTACCATGGGCTTTCCCAGTGGCAGAACCGATGATTGGAAACATTGGTCTTGCCGTTATTGGAGCGTGTGGAATTGCTTTCGCTTACCTCGCATGGCGCTTATACCGTTCATGTGAAACCCGTGACGCCAAAATACTCATGTTTGCATCCTTCATCTACCTTCCTGTAGTTCAAGTGTTTTATGTGATAGATAAACTATAAGAATGAGTAACACAGCAACGATCAAAGGAAACGACAAGGTATTCGAAGATGTAGATCCACAGATTCGAATCCGAACGAAAAAAATGCTCATGTGGCTGATTATCTTCGCCATTGTGATGCTTTTTGCCGGCTTAACTTCTGCTTACATCGTAAGTAGTTTTGGAGATTATTGGGTACACATTGAAGCACCATCAGCGCTTTGGTGGAGTAACGCCCTCATTATTCTCAGCAGTATCCCCATGTACTTATCGCTCTCAGCGATGAAAAAGGGGAATAAGAAACAATCCATGATTATGCTTGCCATCACTTTGTGCTTGGGGCTTGCATTCACCGTTTCACAGTACCAAGGCTGGGAAGACCTGAAGGCCAAAGGAATGGGGGTTTCATTTTTCGAAACAGATCTTGGAATCAAATCCCAGTGGAACAACATTGATCGAATCACGGGTGAGTACGGGGTAGATTATTATGTGCTCCAAGATGGAAGAGAACTCATCTACAACAAAGGCGAATTTTACGCGCCAGATGACGTGCTGATGGCCAACCCGGTTACCAGTCAAGTGAAAGAAATGAGTAACTCATCAAGTGCCTTGGTGTGGGTTCTGATCGCAATCCATATCTTACACTTGGTTTTTGGCTTAGCCTACCTAATTGTTAATTTAATTCGAAGTTCAACTGGCGTAATTAACCAAGGGGACACCATAAGATTGTATGTAAATGGAATGTACTGGCATTTCCTAGGCATATTATGGGTCTATTTGTTCGCCTTTTTGTTCGTTATTCACTAAACTTGCAGCAAATTTTTGTCCAGCTATGGCAGGAGATGCAACTAAAGTAATCCCAAAAGAGGTCCTCTGGGGCGGTGGAAGATCCCCGTTCAGTGTGAGTTACGGTAAAATGATGATGTGGTACTTCCTAGTATCAGATGCATTAACCTTCAGTGGTCTATTAACAGCTTACGGCTTTGTTAGACACGGTTCTGAAGATGCTTGGCCAATCGGCGAGCAAGTGTTCCAAGCACTACCCGGACTAGAAGGACACTATCCACTTATCTATGTAGCCTTGATGACGTTCATTTTGATCGTTTCATCTGTTACCATGGTACTTGCCGTAGAGGCAGGCCACCGTTTGGATAAGAAAGGGGTTATCAAATGGCTAGGGTTCACCATCATTGGTGGATTCATCTTCGTTGGTTCTCAGGCTTGGGAATGGTCTCACTTCATCCACGGAAGTGGTGGTGCTTTCCATATCAACCAAGAAATGACCGTGGCTGGAACAAACTACAACTCTGGTGAAGCCATCACGGTTACATTAACAGAAGGTGATCGTGTCTTCATGGACCACCATTTCGGTGACCTAATGGAACGCTACCAAGAAGGAGACAACGCGGTACAAATGAGTGCTACAGCTGAGTCTGTTACGCTTCTTGACGTTGCACACCCTGACCACGCAGTGACCCTAAACGTATTAACGCTCAACAAGTACGTAGAGAATAAAACAACGGTTACTGGAGCTGAAATGATGAAATTGTGGAACGCACAAACAGATCAGTTTGTTTTCGGTGCGAACCTCGAAGTAACCGAATATGCTGAACAACAAGGCTACGGTGGTTTCTTCTTCTTCATTACCGGTTTCCACGGTTTTCACGTATTCTCTGGAGTAGTCATTAACATCATCATTTGGTTACTTGTAATCAGAGGAGTGTATGACAAAAGAGGCCATTACGAAATGGTTGAGAAAATTGGACTGTACTGGCACTTCGTTGATTTGGTATGGGTATTCGTGTTCACCTTCTTCTACCTTGTGTGATTTATAAACAGCTGAACTAATGGAAAGAGACGATCTAATTGTAAACGATTCATATTCACTGGAAGCACATCACAGTGAAGAAGCGGGAAAGAAAATCAGAAGCAAGATCTGGAAAGTAACATTGCTTCTTACGATCATCACAGCTTTTGAAGTTGCCTGCGGAATCTTGATTAAACGAGGAGACACATGGTCTTGGACGGCAATCAAGTACACATTCATTGTATTGACACTTGTGAAAGCAGGTTACATTGTTCTTTCATTCATGCACCTTGGTGACGAACGCAAGAACCTTCGAAATGTAATTCTTGTTCCTTACGCGCTATTTATAGCTTATCTCATCTTCATTGCATTGACAGAAGGCTCATCCCACTTGGATAGCTTCATAGAGATGAATTGATATGTCTAAAAAACAACATATTAAAAAGTACGCCTTTCTTATAGGTGTACTTTTTTTGTTTCCACTCAGCTGGCTACTCTTCTTCGGTGTCTTTTCAGAACATAAGTTCAAGACGCTTCCTTACTACGGGCCAAAAGAAGTCTTGAGCACCACGAACGAAGCGGGAATTCCTGATACGAGTTACTACCAAATTCCTGATTTCTCGTTCATCAACCACAACGGAGATGTCTACAACCGTGACTCACTGAAAGGGCGTGTCTGGCTCACGGCATTCTATGCGACGAATTCACCGCATATCCGTAAAATCACAGACCGACTATTGGCTCCAAATTGGCGCTATCGAAATGAAGAGGACATAGGATTGCTCTGCATGACCTTAGACGCCTCTCATGACACCCCAGAGGTGATGAAAGCCTATGTTGACCAAGCAGTGAAGCAGAACATTCGCGATGATAAATGGCAATTCCTCACTGGCCAACAACAAGATATCAATCAATACATCACAGACGCCTTCTTTATTGAAGATCCAGAACACACCGCTCAGATGTTCTTGATTGACACGATTGGAAACATCCGAGGCCAATACAACGGCAACCTGGAGGAGGAGATCAAAGCGGCTATTGAAGACATTGCTTTGTTGAAGAAAGAAATGGATATTAAGAAGTATGAAGCGAAGAAACGTGCTGAGAACATCGTTGATGCTGCAAATTAGTCTTGCTCTTTTTGCATGTGACCCCTCAGAGGAATCAGCGAATAATCGTGAACTCCCCTACTATGGTGATCACGACATTGGCCTTGACCTGCAACCTGACGGATCTCGTCTAGCAGACACACTCTACTTCACCGTACCCGCCTTCAGCTTCATCAATCAAGACAGCATCGAAATATCTCACAAAGATTACCGAGGGCATATTTACGTCACCGATTTCTTTTTCACTACGTGCCCAAGCATTTGTCCGGTAATGAGTTCACAAATGAGTCGTCTCCAAGATAAACTCAAGAACGAATCACTTTTTGGAGAAGTTAAACTACTCTCTCATACGGTTAACCCTGAAAACGACACGCCAGCCGTGCTGAAAGCATACGCTGACAAAATGGGGGCTGACACCCGTTACTGGAACTTCGTTACGGGCACACAAGACGATTTGTATGACCAAGCGCGTTATGGCTATTTCATGACCGCACTTGTTTCAGATACGGCAGCTGGTGGATTCTTCCACTCAGACATGTTTGTACTAGTAGATACACAAGGTCATTTACGTGGGGTCTACGACGGAACGTCAACAAAGGAAGTCGATCAACTGTTTGAAGATATAATACTACTTAACACACAAGAAAATGGGACTAGTTCAGCTAGCGCAGAATAGAAAAAAGAGCAAAATGCTCATCATTATTGCCTCTTTGGTGATTCCTGTTGTAGTAACACTACTGCGTTACATACCGAATCCTGAATTAAGTGAAGGCACCCTGAAATCGCTTTACGTACTGCCACTTATCAATGCGATTTTGAATGGAAGCACATTTCTATTACTGATTGCAGCGCTTGGTGCAATCAAGAAGAAAAACATTGAACGACATAAAAAACTCGTTTCAACGGCCATGATCTTTTCTGGTCTGTTTCTCGTGTCGTACATCCTGTTTCATGGCATTCTGCCAGAAACGCCTTACGGAGGCGAAGGCACTATGAAAACAGTGTATTACATTATACTCGTTACCCACATTCTATTGTCGGCCATTATTGTGCCATTGGCTTTGACAGCATACAGCCATGGACTAGCCGGACGAATTGATCTTCACCGCAAAATTGTGAAGTTCGCATTCCCATTTTGGCTCTACGTTACCATAACGGGAGTGATCGTTTACATCATGATTCAACCATTTTACCCAGTACAACTTTGGTAAAAACATGAAGTTCATTCTCAAAAATACCGTCCGTAAACCAGCTTTCCTGCTTCTCGTTGCATCCTTGCTTTTGACCCCTTTCGATTCAGAGGCCCAGTGCGTCATGTGCAAAGCAGTTGCTGAAGATTCTGCGCGCAGTGGCGGAATTGGCGAGGGAATCAACAGTGGAATCATTTACATCATGGGAATCCCCTACTTGTTAATGGTTGTAGCATTTTTCGCTTTTTTTCGAAAAAAACTAACTTAACTTCGAAAGCATTCCGAAAAGAATGACCTCTAATCCTAACTATTTCAGAAAAAACTTACAAAAAAGTGGAACGGATTTTGATTCGTGACGTAAGAGAGATTTTAGGAAGGAAATTATGCGTAGGAAGATAATAACATCATTTATAGCTTTATCAGGTATTCTTGTATCAACAGGAGCCCTGGCTCAATTCACCCAAGAAAAGAGCATTGCAGCTAATGAAGTGGAGATTGATAAACAAGTCATGAACGTTACCGTTTTTGACTCCTCATCTAAAAAGGCGGTTGAAGCAGACGTAAGCATTACGGGGTTAAATCCTCGTAAGCCAGTTGTTTTCAAGGCCATCGAAGACACTACCTTCGAAATCAGAAATTACAGACTTTACACCGTATCATGTGTGAAAGAAGGATACATGTATTACTCTGAAAAATTCTGGCCTGAAGAAAAGAGAATTCACGAACAAGACGTGGAACTTCGTCCTTTAGCAATTGGATTAAAAACAGATGTGCGTGAAATCACCTTTCTAGGGAATAGAACAGAAATTTACCACAAGTCGAAGCCTTCTCTGCAAGAAATCATTGATTTCATGGCGATCAATCCTTCGGTAAAGATTGCCATCATCGGACACGTGAATGGACCAGATAATTCACGCAGTGCCAAATTCTACGTGAAAGCAAGTCTTGAGCGCGCTCAAACAGTCATTGACTACCTCGTTGAAAACGGTGTAGACGAAGAAAGACTAATGGCAAAAGGAATGGGTAACACCGAAATGCTGTACAACGACCCAAGCACAGATTGGCAGAATGAAGCCAACCGACGCATCGAAATCGAAGTGATTGGTCTTTGAGACAAAGCCACATGCCGTTCACCACCTTTAACATACGTTCGTACTAAACCCCTATCAAAAGAATAGACTTTGGTTAAGTTTGTACTTGAAACCATACTATCATGGCCAAGACAAGCATACTAACAATCATTCTATCCTTCGGGTTTCTCGCTGCGCAGGCGCAAACTGAGTGGACCCTCCAAAAGTGTATTGACCACGCTTTTCAGAACAACATTCAGATTCAACAAAGTCAGTTGAACCTTGAATTAAGCGAAATTTCTAAGCAGCAAAGCGTAGGAACAATGCTCCCTTCTGTGAATGCAAGCGCCTCACACGGTTATAACTGGGGACAAACCATTGACCCCTTTACCAACTCATTCGCCACAGAGCGAATCCGAAGTAACAGTCTTGGAGCCAACGTTTCGCTTACCCTGTTCAATGGGTTCCAGAACATGAACAGTGTCAAGCAAAGCGACATTGATATTGAAGCGCGAAAAGCCGATCTTGAAAAGCAACGAAACGATGTTGCACTCAATGTTTCCAACGCCTTTCTTGGTGTACTTTTCCAAGAAGAATTTGTGCGCATTGCGAAAGCCAACTTAGAAAATACCGATGCCCAAGTGCAACGTATATCTCAATTGGTGAATGCTGGCGCTGCCCCACAAGGAAATTTATTGGAAATTCAAGCGCAACGTGCAGCCGATCAAGCAAGCCTCATTTCCGCTGAAAACAACCTTTCTATTTCGTATTTGAACTTGCGTCAGTTGCTCAGAATTCCTGAGACTGATAAAGATAGCTTTGTGATCTCGGCTCCTTCATCAGATTTAGCAGACGACATGAAGCTTCCTGCCAATGCTGAAAGCGCCAGCAGCAATGCACTCAATAATTTCCCGGAAATTCGAAGTGCTGAAGCTGATCTGGTAGGCGCTGAAACAAACTTAAAAATCGCCAAGGGCGGGATGTCGCCTAGACTAAGTATGAGCTA
Organism: Flavobacteriales bacterium; assembly: GCA_029245065.1. GTDB lineage: Bacteria > Bacteroidota > Bacteroidia > Flavobacteriales_D > Sanyastnellaceae > JAQWQB01. The sequence continues at coordinate 21,030 of JAQWQB010000013.1, forward strand.
CTCATACGGTTCAGGTTACTCAGGGGCCAATCAATTACCGGTCGGAGACCCTACAATCGGGTTTTCTGAAATTGGTTTTGTAGAAGGGTCGAATGACGTGGTGCTCACCCCTAACTTCTCTTATGACGCCTTCGAAACCAAAGCGTTTGGTGATCAGATTAGAGACAACATCAACTCCAGCTTGTTCTTCAGTCTTTCCGTTCCCATTTTCAATGGTTTTTCAACGAAAAGCAACATAGAACGAGCACAGGTAAACTTGGCTTCTTCCAATTTGCAACTTGAATCGGTGAAATTACAGCTTGAACAAGCTATTCAATCAGCTTATGCTGATGCCCTTGCATCGCTCAACAATTTTCAGGCCGGACAAACAACTGTGTCATCTGCTGAGCTAGCAATGGAATATGCCACCATTCGATTTGAAGAAGGTGCTTCAAACATTGCCGATTATACACAAGCTCGCGTTCGTTTAGACAACGCTAGAGCAGACCTCATTCGTAACAAATATGACTACATCTTTCGTGTGAAAGTCATTGAGTTCTACATGGGCCAACCGCTAACATTCCGCTAAAATGAAAAAATCTACACGTACTATTCTAATTGTCATTGGGGTCTTGGTCCTCTTGATCATCATGGTCTTTGCTTTTAGTGGAAAAAGAGAAGGAACTACAGTAACGATCGGTAAAGTAGAGAACCGAACGATCGTAGAGTCGGTTTCTGCCAGTGGTAAAATTCAACCTGAGGTGGAAGTGAAGATTACCGCTGAAGTGAGCGGCCTCATTCTTCAACTCCCAGTGAAAGAAGGCGACCAAGTTGAAAAGGGCGACCTATTAGTTGGGATTAACCCCGATATCTACAATACGGCCACCAGCAGAGCTGAAGCAGCATTGAACACCGCCAAATCAGGATTAAGCAGTGCGAAAGCACGAATGGCGCAGGCAGATGCTCAATTGCTTGCCGCTGACCTCGCATTTGCGCGTTCGCAACAACTCTTTGACCAAGGAGCTATATCGAGAGCTGACTACGACCAGGCTGTATCAACGTATGAAGTTTCGAAGGCTGAGGTGACGGCCTCAAATGAAAGTATTAAGTCTGCTCAATTTCAAATTAGATCTGCGCAAGCATCACTTGATGAAGCATTGGATAACCTCAACAGAACAACCATACTTGCACCTCAATCTGGAATTGTGACAGCACTGACGAAGGAAGTTGGCGAATCTGTTCAAGGAACGGGGATGATGCAAGGTGAGACCATCATGAAGATTTCTGACCTCAGCAGAATGGAAGTAAATGTAGAGGTGAATGAAAGCGACATTGTTCGGGTAGCCATGGGTGACACAGCCACTGTGGAAGTGGATGCTTACTTAGACGAGAAATTCACAGGAGTGGTAACCGAAATCAGCAACACAGCGCTGAACGCGTTGGACAACAACATGCTGAACATGAATCAGGTGACCAACTTTAGTGTAAAAATTAGAATCTTGCCTGAAAGCTATGCTCACCTCATTGAGGGGAAGCCGGCCAACTACGCTGCTTTCAGACCGGGTATGTCTGCCACTGTGGAAATCAATACAGCTCGGGAAGAAGACGCACTTTCCATTCCTATCAAGGCGGTAACAACACGTCAAGACACGTCGTCCAACTCATTGTCTAAATACCTTAAAAAGAAAGACGAAGAGACGGAAGAAGTTGAAAACGAAGAAGACCTTATTTGCGTTTTTGTTCTCGAAAACGGCAAAGCACAGATTCGTGTTATCGAAACAGGTGTTCAAGACAGCAAGTACATTCAAGTTCTCTCAGGGCTAGATGGCGATGAGGAAATCATTACGGGCCCTTACAACGAAGTTTCTCGTTTGCTCAAAAATGGAAAAGCCGTTGAAACTTCAGATGGGAAGCAAGACGACAGTGATGAAAGCAGTGAAGAATGAAAGCAATTCTCTGTCTTGAAACCTCAGGACTGAACTGTTCAGTAGCGCTGGCAATGGAAACTGGGGAAGTGCACACACTCCAGGAAAGAGAAGACTCGTTCATCCATGCCTAACGACTGCATGTGCTCATCGAAGAGCTATTGAAACGTCACAATCCAGAACTCACAGCTGTTGCCGTAAGCAAAGGTCCCGGTTCTTACACCGGTTTGCGAATTGGCGTTGCAGCAGCCAAAGGGCTTTGTTTTGCACACGACATTCCTCTGATCGGCATCGAAACCACTTTTCACATGGCCATTGGAGCGGAACAACGCAATCCTGGACATGAATTCTACGTTCCATTAATAGATGCGCGAAGACTTGAAGTTTTTACGGCTATTTACACCCCTGGAGGCGGAACGAAAGAACCGATTCAAGCGGTAATTTTAGACGAACAACCTAACTTCTTCCCGTCAACGTCACTATATGTTGGTGATGGAGTGGCAAAAAGCAAAACACTGTTAAGTGGTACATTCATTGATGACACGTACCCGTCAGCAGCTGATATGGCCACCATTGCTTGGGACCGACTCCAGCAGAACAAAGTTGATGACGCTGCCTACTTCGAACCGTTTTACTTGAAGGACTTTATTGCCGGAAAGCCGAAATCAGCATTTTGATTGTATCTTTAGCTTATGAATCGTTTAGGACTTGTACTTCTTCTCTTCGCTTTTGTGACCATGGGGTCACAATGCAACCAACAGGACAGAATTCCCTACGTTCAAACTAATTTCACCCTCAATTTGAATCTTCCAGCCTACATAGACTTGACGGTACCATCCGGCTGGATTACCGTAAGTGGAGGCTCGCGAGGCGTGTTGATTTACCGCATCAGCAACACCGATTTTATCGCCTTCGACAGGCATTCACCCTATGAAATTGACAGCGGTTGCAGAGTAGAAGTAGAAGATGACAACATCACCGTTGTTGATCCTTGCTCCAACTCTGAATGGCTCATCATTGATGGCACCGTTTTGAGCGGTCCTGCTACTTTTCCCCTTCAGCAATTCAACGTAAGTTGGAATCCACCAAATTTGCGGGTGTACAACTAACCCACATCCCACAACTGCGAATAAAGAATAAACGTCTCAGCGGTGTAAGCCACAACGGGCCCTAAAATGTGCGTACAATCGCTTAAAAAAGGTATTGTAAGACGTTCAAGAACTAAAATCATTAAAAAAGAATTCTTAATTTACAGAATCCGATACACAGCGCAACGAACAAACACAACGATGCGCTCACTTCTCAAATACATCTTTTTTAGGCAACAAATAGACTGCTGCGCTTCGTGTGTTTTCAATCATGTAACATTAAAACACACCATATGAAAACGCTGTTATTTATTGGTGCATTTCTCATGTGCACGGCTACTTTTGGCCAAGTTCAACTTCAGTCCTTCGGTCTTAATGCCAAAACCGATCGTTTCAACTTCAAGGATTCCAAGATGTTTGGCTAT